>DAIRVB010000037.1:0-13892 GCA_036803065.1 Streptosporangiaceae bacterium | reverse complement strand
TTCACCCTCACCGTCAACCCGGCACCCGTGGCCCCGGTCATCACCAGCGCCGGCGCGACGACATTCGCCGCCGGGCAGGCGGGGACCTTCACGATGACGGCCACCGGCACGCCGGCGGCGGCCCTGTCCGCCACCAGCAGCCCGGCCCTGCCGTCCGGGGTCACGTTCAAGGACAACGGCAACGGCACGGCCACCCTGGCCGGCACGGCGCCGGCGGGCAGCCAGGGCACCTACACGCTGACCGTCACCGCCCATAGCTCGGCCGGGACGGCAACGCAGAGCTTCGTCCTGACCGTGAACAGCGGCCTGGCCATCACGAGCGCGAACTCGGCGACGGCCACCCCGGGCCGGGCACTCAGCTTCACGGTCACCACGACAGGCACGCCGGCCGCGACACTGACCCGGACCGGGACCCTGCCGCCAGGCATCACGTTCACCGCCAACGCCAACGGGACGGCGACCCTGGCCGGCACCCCGGCGGCGACGGCCAAGGGGCCCTACCCGCTCACGTTCACCGCCAGGAACTCGACGGGAACGACCAGCCAGGCCTTCACGCTGACAGTCGATAACGGGCCGGCCTTCAGCAGCGCGGCCGCCGTCACGGAGACGGCCGGCACGGCCTTCAGCTTCGTGGTCAGCGCCACGGGCTATCCGACGCCGAAGCTCAGCAGCGGGAACCTGCCCGCCGGGGTGAGCTTCTCCGACAACGGCGACGGGACCGGGAACCTTTCGGGCACGGCCGCGGTCGCGGCCGGGACCTATACGGCGACGATCACAGCGGCCAACGCCGGCGGCACCACCAGCCAGACGATCACTCTGACGGTCAGGGCGGCCGGGACAGCGGTGCCGGTCCCGACCTTCACCAGTGCGGCCACGGCCACGGCCAAGGCCGGGACGGCGTTCACCTTCGCGGCCACCACGGCGGGCTCCCCAACCGACTCGAAGGGCTACACCACCAACGTGACTCACAGCGGGGCCCTGCCCGCCGGAGTCAGCTTCAACAACAACGGCGACGGGACCGCCACCCTGTCCGGCACCCCGACCGCAGCCAGCGGCGGCACCTACCCCATCACGCTCACGGCGTCGAACTCGGCCGGGACCACGACCCAGTCGTTCGTGCTGACCGTCAACGCGGGGCCAGCGATCACGACGGCGGCCAGTGCCACGGCCACGGTCGGCTCCGGCTTCACCTTCACCGTCAAGGCCACCGGGGCACCGACGCCGGCCCTGACCGAGTCAGGTGCGCTGCCACAGGGTCTCACCTGGGCCGACAACGGCAACGGCACGGCCACGCTGAGCGGCACCCCGGGCGTCGGCCAGGGCGGCGTCTACAAGCTGACGTTCACGGCGGCGAACGCCCTGGGCTCGGCGGTGCAGTCGGTCACGCTGACGGTCAACCAGGCGTCGGCCATCACCAGCGCACCGACGGCGTCGGCGACCCACGGCCAGGCCTTCTCCTTCAGGTTCACGGCGGCCGGCTACCCGCTGGCGAACGTCACCCACACCGGTACCGTGCGGGGATTGACCTACACGAACAATGGCAACGGGACGGCGACCCTGTCGGGGACCCCGGCCACCGCGGGTACGTATGCCCTTACGATCACGGCCAGGAACTCCGTCGGTTCGGCGACGCAGACCTTCACCCTGACGGTGACCTGAGCCACCCGGAAGGGGCAATGACGCGACCAGGGACCGGAGGCGGCGGAACCAGGAAGGCGGCCATCATCCTGGGAGGCGTCAGCCTCCTGCTGGCTGCTGCGTGCGGCGGGCCCGGCCATGATTCCGGGCCGACGGCCGGGTCGGCACCCGCGGCCACCCAGGAGGTTACTGCCGCGCCTGCCATCCCGGCGAGGCCGACGGCCACCGCGCCCGGCCCGCGCCCCCGGCCGACGGCCCGCGCCTGGTGGCATCCCGGGGGCAGCGGCCCGGACAACGGGCCCAGGTTCCAGTGGGAACTAGATCATCCGCTGAACACGCACAGCGCGGAGGACATCGGCGCTGGGGCCGTCAACGCCGCTGGCCGGCTGGCAGCTGGCCCGACCGTGTACGACATCGACGGCATCGAGAACCCCGCCTCAACCGTCGCCGCGCTGCACCGGCTGGGTGACAAGGTGATCTGTTACATCGAGGTCGGCGCAGCTGGGAGCTACTACTCAGCCGCCAGTGAGGGCATCCCGGTCAGCTACTACTCCCAGCTGGCGGCGGCCGGGGACCTGGGCCGCAAGGTGCCGGGCTATCCTGAGCGCTACGTCGACATCCACGCGGCGTCCACGGTCTCTGTCATCGAGTCGATGATCCGGCAGCAGTGCGCCGCCAAAGGCTTCGATTTGGTCGAGCCGGACATCGACGACTCCTACTCCGACAGCACCGGCTACCCGGTCACCGAGGCGGAGAACGAGGCATACGACCGGACGCTCGGCGCCTACGCGCACAGCCTGGGGCTCGCCTGGGGGCAGAAGAACGGTGACAACGACCCCGCGTTCGCGAAGGCGCTGGAGCCCGCGACGGACTTCCTGCTGACCGAGGAGTGCAGTTTCTACCACACGTGCCGGCTCGTCTCGGCGCCGTATGTCCGGGCCGGAAAGCTGGTGCTGGACGCCGAATACACCGATGACTGGGGCGGAGCCGTGGCCGCGGATCTCGGCCGGTTCTGCGCGGCGGATCTTTCGGCCGGCATAGACGGAACGTTGTTCACCTCCGCGCTGGCCGGGCAGCGCAGTCCCTGCCGGTGAACGACCCGGGCTACCGGCCCTGATGGTAAATGACCAGCCTACGGGCGGGCTGCCGTCGCCCCGGAGCCGCTGCACCGGGCCGCGATTATCGCGTCCTCGGCTGGCCAATAGCTGGGTAGCGAGCCGTAAGGATTCGACCCCGCGGCGTCGGTCACGTAGACATATCCAGCGTGCCGGCGCTCGGCCAGGCTGATGACGCTGGCCAGCCGCGAGCCCGGGGCGGCGTAAATGGCCTGCGCGAACTTGGCCGCGGGGTAGTCGCCGACCCATCGCGGCACCCGGACCGCGGCATAACTGGCATAGGTGCCCTCGTACACCATCACGATGTCGCCGACCGACATGTACTGCTGATCGGGGTACGTGCCGGGATTCAGCATCACCATCGAGCCTGGATTCACGCTGTGTATGTAGCCGGCCAGGCGCCGGTAATAGCCAGTCTGGCCGCTGCCGCTCGAGACCTCGTCGAGAAAGATATCGGTGACGTCGTACCAGGCCTTGTAGTTCCTGACATCCTGCTCAACCGAGCTCGCCGGGCGCCCGGTATAGCTCGTGCTGGAATAGCCCGCGATCGTGATTCCCGCCGCCCGCGCCCGCCGGACCGCCTTCTGGTAGTTCCGGTCCGGTGAGCGGCCTGCGCCGGAATTCGTGATATCCATGATCATGATGCGGGGCGGCAGCTTGCTGTCGATGGCCAGGGTCCAGCCCGGGCCCGGGTAGAAGTACGCCGGGACGGCCGATTCCTGGCAGGGCGCCCGGCCGTCGGTGATGAGCCGCCACGCCAGGCCGGCCCCCGCGATCAGCACGACAGCGGCCACCAGCCAGCGGATCACAGTGCCTGGGGGTCGAACTGGCCAGCCGGGAGGCGTCCCCACGGGTTGGCCCCGTCATTGTCCGTGACGTACGCGCAGCCGGCGTTGCGCCGGGCGGCCAGCCAGAGCGCGTCGCCAAACGACTCGCAGGGCACTGAGTGCACCAGGTGGAAGAACTTCCCGGCCGCTCGCGACCGGGCCCAGCGTGGCACGGCCAGGTCGAAGTAGGCGGGCCAGGGACCCTCGAACGTGCCAAGCAGGTCGGCGTGCTCCGCGTAAGCCTCAATCGGGTGCGCGCCGTGGTTGAACGCCACGACGTGCGCTCCCATGTCCCGCGACCGCTGGGCCAGGTCCGCGTAGTGGCCGACGTGCTCCGCGGCGACCGCGGTGCGGTCGAAGAATACGCCGCTCACCCCGTACCAGTCCAGGTACCGGCCGAGGTCGTCCAGCGCATCCTGTCCCGGGCGCTGGCCATAGTTGGTGTCCACGTACCCGCCCACCGCGACCCCGGCCGAATGCAGCCGGTCTAACGCGGGAATGACCGCCGCATCGGGCTCGGTGCCTGGCCCGCTGGCCAGGTTGAGCACGATCAGCCGGACCTGCCGCGCGCGCTCGGCCAGCCATGCCCATTCGCCGGGATGCACAGCCGGGTGGAAGTACGCGGGCACGACCAGCTGCGGCAGGACCAGCTTCACGCCGTCAGCACCGCGTGGGGTCACCGGCTTGCTCTCCACAGATCGGCTAGCGAGGTCGCGAGGTCGCGGCACGGTTTCCAGCTCAAATCCTCGATGGCGCACCTGATGTCCGCCTGCTGCCATGGTATGTCCGCCGAGCGCGTCGCGCCCGTCGCATCGTGATGCACGGTACCGGTGTAGCCGCTGGTCGTGATCAACTCCTGGACCATCGCCCGGACGGGGACGCCCCGGCCACTGCCGATGTTGAGTACCGGGTGGCGCAGCTCCGGCGCGGTCACGGCCGCGAGCACGGCGTCGGCGACGTCACGTGCATCGACGAAGTCCCGGACAGCATCCACCGGCCCGAGCCGGACTTCGGTGCCGTACGTGAGCGCCCGGCGCAGCTGAGCGGCCAGCCGACCGGGAAGGCTGCTCTCCGGCACGCCCGGGCCGACCGGATTGAACACCCGCAGCACCACGGTGTCGAGCCCGGCCGTGGCGGCCAGCTCCACCAGCCGCGTACCGGCCAGCTTGGTCACCCCGTACGTCCCGGCCGGCCGGGACGGAGCCCGCTCGGCCACGGGAACACCCGGCTTGGTGCGCCCGTACTCGGCCGCCGAGCCGAGGTGCACGAGCCGGGCCCCCGTTCCGGCCAGGATCATCGCCGTCACCAGCGCGTACGTGCCGCCGACGTTGGCCGCAGCCAGCACGTCCGGGTCGCCGGAGGTGACTCCGGCACAGTTCACCACGGCGCCCGGGTCCACTTCGGTGAGCAGTGCGGCGATCCGGGCCGGGTCCTCGGCGGCCAGGTCGACCCGCTGGTGGCCGGGCGAGCCGGGCAGCCCGGACCGGCCCGCCGTGACCACCTCCATCCCGGCGGCGCAGGCCCGGTGCCGCACGTGCGCGCCGAGGAATCCGCTCGCGCCGATGACCAGGACGCGCATGAGTCAGACCCCTTTCAGCAGGCTTCCCCGTATCAGGCCGAATTCCGCATTGGCGCGGTCATAGTCATCGGGGCGCCCGATATCAAACCAGTACCCCTCGAATGGATACTCGTGGGGCTTATTTCCATGGGTCAGCATGTCGATCATGAGCTCGTCGAATCCGAATGGCAGGCCCGGGGTATAGTCGGCCAGCGTGCTCTTGCTGCACGCGGAAATGCCCATGCTGACCCGGTAATCGATCGTCGGCTTCTCGGTGAACTCCACCACGTAACCGTTCCTCGAGGTCAGTACCCCGAAGTCGATCAGCACCTGGCGCTGATACGTGGCCACGGTGAGTGGCGCCTCCGATTCCCGGTGCTGCCGCATCAGGTCCGAGTAGTCGAGATCGGTGAGCACATCGCCGTTCATGACGAGGAACTGCTCAGGTAAGCGGTCCAGGACCCGCAGGATCGGGCCGATCGTGCCCAGCGGCACATCCTCCTTCATGGTGTAGTCGATCTCCAGGCCCCACCTCTCGCCGTCGCCGATGTAGGAGCGGATCAGGCCGCCGAGATGGCCTATGGCCAGCGTCACACGCTTGAAGCCACAATGGGCAAGCTGGCTCAGCACGATTTCCAGGATCGAGTGCTCTTCACCAATCGGCACCAGGGGCTTGGGAAGCCGCGTCGTGTAAGGGCGGAGCCTTACGCCTTTTCCTCCGGCCAGGATGATTGCGTGCATGGTGTCTCCCGTGAATCATTCGTTGTACTCGTTGGGGTGATAGCGCGCGAGGTTCGCGGGTTCCAGGAACCACTCGACGGTCTGGCGCAGGCCCTCGTCCCGGGTGTGGCGCGGCTGCCATCCGCTGCGATCGCGCAGCTTCGACGCGTCGCAGACGAGCCGCATGACTTCGGAGTCCTTGGGCCGAAGTCGCTGGGTGTCCTCGATGATGTCGGCATCCACGCCCATGAGCCCGGCGATGTCCTCGGCAAGCTGGCCGATCGCCACGTCCGTGCCGGAGCCGACATTGAACAGCTCACCAACCACCGCGGAAGCAGGGGCCTCGCCCAGGTCCACGAACGCCTGCGCGGTGTCGGTGACGTATGTGAAGTCGCGGGTCGGGTCGAGCGCACCCAGCTTGAGCTGGCGGGAACCCGCCGCGAGCTGGATGATGATCGCCGGGATGACCGCGCGGGCCGACTGGCGCGGGCCGAAGGTGTTGAACGGCCGCATGGTGACCGCCGGCGTCTCGAAGCTCAGGTGATACGACTCGACCAGTTTGTCGGCGGCGACCTTGGACGCCGCGTACGGCGACTGCGCCTGCAGTACGTGCGCCTCGCTGATCGGGACGGTGCGCGCGGTGCCGTAGGTCTCACTGGTCGAGGTGTGCACCAGCCGGGGGGTGCGGCAGGCACGTACCGCCTCGAGCACGTGCAGGGTGCCGATCACGTTGGTATCCACGAAAGACCGGGGCGCACAGTAGGAATACGGCACCGATCCGAGTGCAGCCAGGTGGTAGACGACCGCTGCGCCCTCTACTACCTGGCGCACTGACGCTGGGTCGCACACGTTGCCGAACACCACGTCCACCTGGTCCATGATGTCGGCGTCGAGCACGTCCAGCCAGCCATGCGAGCTGAACATGTTGTACAGCACCATCGCCCGTACCCGGTGGCCGCGGCGCACCAGCGCTTCCACCAGGTGTGAACCGATGAAACCCTCGGCTCCCGTTACTGCAACGCGGTCCGTCATGGACGTGTCCTCTCATGAAATTTGCTTCCGGCTCCCCGGTGGTGCCACCGCGCCTAGCAGGCATGCCGCACTGCCCTCCCCAACACGAGAGCCGCGTGACCAGCGAGCACGATGAGCAGTTCGGTGCACGCCACGATCTGCGCGAACATCCCGAGGCCGCGGAACACGACTTCGAAGGCCAGCGCCACAGCGCAGGTGATCAGCGGGAAGGCGCGGCTGCCGAACGCCTGCAAGAGCAGCGCGAGGAACATCGCTCCACCCAGCGCCAGGTACGCCGCGATCTGCAGCAGCGCGGTCCCGTGCGGATGAACGAGCCGGGTCCCGGCAGCGACCGCGACCACGACGGCGGTCAGCACGGTGGCGGCCGCCAGGTACTGCAGCAGCGCGGCGAACAGCACCAGCCGGGCCCGGACAGCGAACACGTGCAGCTCCCGCAGGGTGCGCAGCAGCCGCTGGGTGCGCCGGCGGTACCAAACGAGCAGCCACTCGGCCGCGCCCATGCTCAGCGCCAGCGGCAGCGAGGCGAGCAGGGCCCCGGTATTGGCGCCCTCGAGGCCGCGCACCCCCGCTGCGACCGGGAAGACCAGCAGCCCGGCGGCGACCAGCCCGAATCCGGCACTCGGCAGCGCGCCGCGCAACTCGGCGGCCACGAACAGCCGGCCCGCCACCGGGACAGCCCTCGTGCGTCGGCCGAACCCCGTGCGGAGGCCGGCCCTGCCGGGGCGGCCAGCGGCCCGGCTGGTGCGCGTCGCGGCCAGGCCGAGCGCGAGCAAGGGGGTGGCGGCGAGCGCGGCCCACGCCGCGTGCTCCAGCCGCAGCGGCTGGCCCAGCACCAGGAACGCGGTGCTGCCCAGTACCCCGGGCGCCAGCACGACGAGAAGCAGCCGCTCGGCGCGCAGCACCAGCAGCACGCTGGCGCCCAGCATGTACGCGCCCAGGCCCACGCAGAAAAGCAGCGCCGAGACGCGGGCTGGCACGACCAGGCCGGCCACCGCGACGGCGAGGACGACTCCCGCCAGCCCGGCCACCATGCCGGCCCGCAGCAGCCGCTGCGCCTGGCACGAATCCGCCTGGCCCAGCCGAAGGTAGCCAAGGTAGGCCAGCCCCTGGCTGGTCGCCCACGAGGTGAGCAAGGCCACGATCAGGACGTCGAGCACACCAGGGCCGCCGAGCAGCCCCGCGGCCGCCGGGAAGCAGACCGTCGGCAGCGCGTAGAGCAGGCCATGGAGTGCGGGCCGGATCTTGCTGGCCGGCCACGGATCCGGCAGCGGCTCCGGTTCGGCCGGCCGACGCGGCACCTGGCGGTACATCTCCTCGGCCAGAGCGAACACATCGGCCAGGCCATAACGTTTCCGCACCGCCTGGTCACTGAAGCCGTCGAATTCCAGTGCGCTGGAGATCTCCAGTGGGTCCACCGCGGATTCGCACACTGGGGCGAACTGCTTGCACAGTTCCCCGAGGTCACGCGGCTTGGCCCCGTCGGCGGACGCGGCCGGGCGCGGCCGGACGTCGGCGCTGGCGGGCGGTAACGACTGCAGGTCCGGCAGGGTGCTGCTGGCGCTCATCCCGTGGCCTCCCAGGGCAGCAGGTCGCCGGCCTGGCCATCGTCTTCCGGTTCGGGTGCGGGGGCCGGCTCGGGCAGAGCGGTCGGCAGCGGTCGGCCGGCGCCAAGGAAGCTGTAAATCTCATCGAACGTGCTGATCGCCCCGTCCACGGTGAAATGCTCCAGCGCGCGGGCCCGGGCTGCCGCGCCGAGCCGGCGCCGCAGCGCGTGGTCCCGCAGCAGGACGAGGCAGGCCTCGGCCAGGGGCTGCGGGCTCCGTGGCGGCACCACCAGGCCGGTGTCGCCGATGGCCTCGGTGACACCGCCGACATCGGTGGCCACACACGGCCGGCCACAGGTCATGGCCTCGATAAGGCTGTACGGGAAGCCCTCAGAGACGCTGGAGAGCACCACGATCCGGCCGGCGTCGTAGGCATCGCGGATGTTCTCGACGCGGCCCTCGAACGTCGCGACCTCGGCTATGCCCAGCTCGGCTGCCAGCGTCCGGCAGCGCTGCAGGTACGGTTCCCGGCCCTTGGGCGGCGTGCCGAACAGCCGCAGCCTGGCCTCCGGCATCTTCTGGTGCACGTGGGAGAACGCGCGTAGCAGCGTCTCCAGGTCCTTGATCGGGTCGATGCGCCCGACCCACGAGATCACGGGGACCTCGGGCTCACCGTCAAGGGCGGGGAAGTTGGCCGGGTCCACGCCGTTGTAGACGGTGCGGATGTGCGCCGGCCGCGCACCCAGCCGTTCCTCCCAGCGCCGGTTGTAGACGTTGCCGGGGGTGATCGTCGCCGCCTCGTGGTAGCCAAGCGTGCACAGCTGGCGCAGGAAACCCAGGTACAGCGCCTTCACCGGCCACCGGTACGGGCTCCTGCGGTTCAGCAAGTACTGCTCACGCAGGTATATGCCGTGCTCGGTGACCAGCATGGGCATGCCGTACTGCCATTTGGCGGTCAGCGCCGGCAGCACGCCGAGCCCATTGGCCACCGCGTGCCCGACGTCCGCCCGGACCGATGGGTACGACAGCGGGCGAAGGGAGTGCTCCAATAACTGGAGTGCGGTGACGGCGTCGTGCAGGGTCGGCGAGGGCTGCTCGTCGGCCGGCCACCGCTCCCGCCAGGTCTCGCTGAGCAGCCGCACCGCCTTATCGCTGGCCAGGCCGGCACTGAGATTTTCATGCTGGGAGTACTCGAACAGTTCGCGCAGCACGCCGCCGAAGCGGTCCGGTGCCCCGGCCGGCGGGTCGAGCAGGACATCGACAAACTGGCGCAGCAGGCTGAGCGG
This sequence comes from Streptosporangiaceae bacterium, assembly GCA_036803065.1. GTDB lineage: Bacteria > Actinomycetota > Actinomycetes > Streptosporangiales > Streptosporangiaceae > JAWWPY01. The sequence continues at coordinate 4,172 of DAIRVB010000037.1, read as the reverse complement.
GAGCCCACTCCGGCGGCTGGCTGCGGGCCCGGCCGGGCGAGGTCCCCATAAGGGGACCGTGAGCATCGAGCTGACGTTATCAGGCAGCACCCACACCACCGGCTCGGCCTGCGTGGCTACTAACGCGACTAACCGGAAGTCGTAACCAGGCATCCCCCGGATGATCTGGTCACACCACACGCTCACCCCGCCGAACTGGTGTGGGTAGGTTCCCTCCGTCATCAGTGCGACGTCCATCTCAAGGCCCCCCTCGGCCCGCAGCACGCGGTGCCATCCCCAAACACCCGCCAATTGCAGCAAGTGCGGAGGAAGTCCGCAAGCTACCCGGCTACTGTACGACGCCTGCCAAAGCATGACGGATGACCGGAGATGAACGTTATGCCGGTTCCGTTACAATTTCGTTATGCTCCTGGCCGCCATCGAGACCGCCCGGCCTGCCTCGGCGGTCAGCCTGAGGCGGGGGGGACGACGTCGATCATCGTCAGCAGGACCCGCTGTGCCCCCTCGTTCGCGTAGGCGTGCGGTAGGCCACCGGGGAACCTGGCGCAGTGCCCCGCTGACACCTGGTACCTGAGCCCGGCCACCGTCAGGGTCAGGGTGCCTTCCTCCACCCAGGCCATCTCCCGGGTCGCCGGGGCGTGGGCGTCCCCGCCGAACTGCTCACCCGGCAACAACGTGAACCGCCACAATTCGGCCGCCCATGGCGGGTCAGTGGCCGCGATGATCGTGCCTGTCCCGCCTGAGGGCCCATGCCACAGCACCCGCGACTCGGCCGGGCCGGTGATGCGCACACTCGGCTGGTCGGGCACGTCCACCAGTCGGGTGACCGGCACGCCGAACGCGTCGCTGATCCTGGCCAGAGTGGCGAGATTCGGGTTGGACCGGCCCTGCTCCAGCGCGACGAGCACTCCCTTGCTCACCCCGGACCGCGCGGCAAGTTGGTCAAGAGACCAGCCCCGCTCGGCGCGCAGGAACTGCAGGGTCCGCGCCAGGGCGCCCGATATATCTACCGCAGCCATAGTTTATCCGTTTCCTCCGACGAGAATCGGTCGGTAGAGTGAACTACGCGGTATGTTATTCCGACCGGTATTCATTGGAGTGCGCTCGTGGTTGTCGTCTTCGGCCTGGTGGCCGCGGTTCTCTATGGCAGCGCCGACTTCCTCGGCGGCGCGGCGTCCCGGCGTGCTCAGGCACTCTCCGTGCTGACAGCGTCTGCGCCGGCCGGTGCCGTCATCATTCTCGCTGCTGCGCTGGCTTTCGGGGGCCCGGCCAGCGTGGCCGGGCTCGGCTGGGCGGTAGCCGGAGGCGCTGTGGGTGGCGCCGGCCTCATCGTGTTCTACGCGGGCCTGGCCGCCGGGCCGATGAGCGTCGTGGCGCCGGTGTCCGCGCTGGTGTCCACCGTGCTGCCGGTGAGCGTCGCACTGGCTTCCGGCGAGCGGCCTGGGCTCAAGGTCTACCTGGGCGCGCTGGCCTGCCTGGTAGCGATTGTCTTGGTGAGCATGCAGGGTGGCGCGAACAGCCGGCCGGCCGGTCACCCCAGCCCAGCCCGCGGCATCGGGTGCGGCGTGGCATCCGGGATCGCGTTCGGGCTGTTCTTCCTCTTCCTGCGGGACGCCGGCGCATCGGGCGTCCTCTGGCCGGCCGCGGCCTCCCGGATCAGCGGGACGCTCATCATGGTCGGGATCGCGGTCTGGATGGGGGCGCCCCCCGCCTGGCGTGGCATGAGCCGCCGCCTGCTCCTCGCGGCGATCGCGTCGGGGGTGCTCGACGCCGGGGCGAACGCCTGCTACATCCTCGCCACGCGGGCGGGCCTGCTCGGCATGGCGGTCGTGCTCACGGCGCTCTACCCGGGGGTGACAGTGCTGCTCGCCCGCGTGCTGCTCGGTGAGCGGATGCGGTGGGTTCAGCGGGTTGGCCTGTGCCTGGCTGCGGTCGGCGTGGTACTCGTCACGGCTTGACGAGCCGCCAGGAGCACGCGGCGGGCTGAACCGTCAGTCGTCGCCGCCGTCCTCTTGGCTCGGGAATATCAGACGGCATATCTCGAGGTACAACTGCTCGGGATAAGGGACGTGGTCGACGCTGGTCAGAGCCTGATCCTGGCCAGCCGATTCGAGGATGAATTTGCCATACCCAAGCAACCGGCCGAGAGCCGAGCGCTCGAAGCTCATGTCGGTCACCTTCTTCAAGGGCATCATGAGCACCCGGCGGGTGAAGACGCCCTTCACCTCAAGCAGTCGCTGGGAGGTGACCACGAAGTACGAGTCCCACCACTCCCAGGTGTAGAAGCCCAGCCGCAGGATGAGCACCAGGCACGCGACCAGAAGGACCTCTTCGGCCGTCGTGTTGCCCGCCAGGACGGTCGTGGCCAGCAGCAACGCGATGAGCAACCCGACCACCGTGACGGCGATCGCTGGCGCCAGGATGGCGGGGTGCTTACGTACCGTGACGACCCGTTCCTCGTAAGGCAAAAGGTACTTGCTGATCACGGCGGGGCCGGTCTGACCCGGCGAGATCAGTCTCATCTGACTCAGAGATTAGTCAGGAAGGTGCCCAGCGAAGTGCCCGCCTGACTGAGCAGATGGAACACGCCACGCATGGCACTCGCTGCCCCTGTGGGCTTCGTGAATAGATAGTAGGCGATGAAGATCACGACCGCCCAACCGAGGATCTTCTTCAAAGTCATGGATTCAGCTCCCAGGTCGAAAGCGTCGGTCAGTTATCTCAGTTTAGCCCAGAGTAATCGCTTTACCAATGCCGGAGACCCCCCGAGGCAACCACGGTACCTGCTTCAAGGTCATCAGCGGGCATCCCGCGCCCGGCGCGCTCGCTAATAGATCCCTATCCGGCGCCGACGTGGTGATTTGAACCCTTCGGCTACGATAAGTGCTGATAACGCCGCTGTCGGTAGCTAGACCGTTTCCGGCATCACAGCCTGGTGCCGAGGCCGGGGAATGCCAGGCGGGGAAGCCGCCGATCTGACACCATTCCTTGCTGGAAGGGGCCTGGTGAGCTGACGATGACGGACGTAAGCGACGGCGACGTTGCCGTGATCGTTTACCGAGAGGACGAGACCTGGGATACCGAGGTCCTGCCGACAGCGCTGACCGAGGACCTGAGCGGGCTCATCCACGCTCTCCGTCAGCAGCCCAGCATCGGCGGAACCATCGGCCTGGTTACTGTCGGCGACGATTTCTTCGTCGCGCTCCGGGTGATCGGCGGTCAGGTTTCGGTGTTCCTGTCGGATCTGACGGCCGCCGCGGACTGGTCGCTGGCCCGGCAGGTCCTTGACTACCTGGACATACCGATCCCTGGTGACGAAGACCTCGACCAGGTGCTGCCTGCCGGGGACATGTCCATTTTCGCCGATCTGGGCATTGACGAGATGGATCTCGGCGCGCTCGCTGGTGATCTGGACCAGTTTCCCGACGAGGCTATCGCCAAGATCGCCACCAGGCTTGGGTTCGGCCACGCGCTGGACCGGGCCCTCGACGTCGTATTCGGCCCGTGAGGCCGCGGCTGGTGGCGTGACCCCCGGCTATCACGCGGGATTCGAGGCCGCCATGCGGGTTGCGCTCACGGAGGCGGCCCGCGCCAGCGGCCCGCGCGCCGACGTGCCTGTCGGGGCGGTAGTGCTGGATTCGGCGGGAACGATTGTGGCCCGCGCGCACAACAGGCGGGAGGCAGACGCTGATCCGACCGCACATGCAGAGATCGTGGCGATCCGCGGGGCTGGACGGGAGATCGGCGGCTGGCGGCTGCCGGGCTGCACGCTCGTCGTCACGCTCGAGCCCTGCACCATGTGCGCGGGGGCGATCAGCGCCGCCCGGATGCAGCGACTGGTATATGGCGCGGCTGATCCGGGGGCAGGAGCGGCCGGTTCGCTCTGGGACGTGCTCCGGGACCGAAGGCTCGGCCGCCGGATCGAGGTGATCGGCGGCGTTCTCGCAGATGAGTGCGGAGCCTTGCTCCGTGAGTTCTTCGCCGAGCGTCGGCGCGAGCGTGAGTGACCTCGTATCACCGCTACGCGCGCGGCCCGTTTGGCAGCTGACGAAGGCAGCAGCCCGGGTCGGGTAGGCTCAGCCGCGGTGGAGTCGCCTAGTGGCCGAGGGCGCACGCCTCGAAAGCGTGTGAGGGGGCAACCCCTCCGTGGGTTCAAATCCCACCTCCACCGC
>DAIRVB010000036.1:11929-13963 GCA_036803065.1 Streptosporangiaceae bacterium | reverse complement strand
GTCAGCTGGGCTTGCGCAGGAAGGCGGTCAGCCGGTCCAGCGGCCAGGTGTTGATGACGTCGTCCGGGGTGAGCCAGCCGCGCTGCGCGGTGCCGATCCCGTACCTCATGTGAGCCAGATGGCCGACCGAGTGCGCGTCGCTGTCGATGGAGAACTTGACGCCGTGCCGGCGGGCCAGCCGGACGTGCTCCGCCGACAGGTCCAGCCGGTCCGGGTGGGAGTCGATCTCCATGGCGGTGCCGGTGCGGGCGCATGCCTTGAAGACCTCGTCCAGGTTCACGTCGACCGGCGGACGCCTGCCGATGCGCCGCGTGGTCGGGTGACCAAGGATGTTGACGTGCGGGTTCTCGACGGCCCGGACGAACCGGCGGGTCATCCTGCTCCCGCTGGGCCAGCATCTTCTCGTCGGTCATCCGCTGCATGAACAGGTTGGGCGCGTGGTCGGTGACCGCGTAGTAGGCGTAGCCGCGCGCGGCCGCCGCCCGCACCATGTCATCCAGGCTGGCCGCGCCGTCGGTGAGATCCGTGTGGGTGTGCAGGTCACCGCGCAGGTCCTGCTCGGTGACCACGGCCGGGAGTTCACCGGCCAGCGCCGCCTCGATCTCGCCGGCATCCTCCCGGAGCGGGGGAGGGATCCACGGCAGGCCCAGCCGCTCGTACACCTCCTCCTCCGTCAGGGAGGCGATGCTGTCGCCTGTTTCCACGTCGAACAGGCCGTACTCGGAGAGCTTCAGCTTCTTGCGCACGGCGATTTCCCTGATGCGGATGTTGTGTGCCCGTGATCCGGTGAAGTACTGCAGGGCGGCCCCCCAGCTCGATGGCGGGACGACCCGCAAGTCGACCTGGAGGCCCAGGGTGGTGCGGATCGAGGTTTTCGTGTCGCCGCTCGCCACCACCCGCTCGACGTGCGGCAGGCCGGTGAACGCCTGCGTCAGCGCACCCGGGTGCTCGGCGATGGTCAGGATGTCCACGTCGCCGATGGTGTCCCGCATCCGGCGCAGTGACCCGGCGTACTCCACGCGCTGACAGCCCGGCACCGCGGCCAGCAGGCCGGTGAGTTCCTCGGCGAGGTCCATCGCCACATCGAGCAGCACCCGGTCGCCGGTCTTGCGGATGACTTCGATCCCGCGCAGCAGGTTCTCCTCGGTCTTGGGACCGAAGCCGCGCAAGCCGTCAAGCCGGCCCGCGTCGATCGCGGCCGCGAGCCCGTCTACCGAGTCGATGCCACGTTCGGTGTACAGGACCATGGCCCGCTTCGGCCCGAGACCCGGCACCTCGGTCAGCCGGCGGACCCCGGCCGGAACCTTCGCCCTCAGTTCCTCAAGCTGGTGGATGCCGCCGGTGCGCAGATACTCGGCGATCTTGGCCGCGATCGCCTTTCCCACGTTCGGTATCCGCCCCAGCGCCCCGGCGTCCAGCGTGGCGAGGTCGTCGGGGTAGCCGGCGATGGACCGGGCGGCCTTCTCATAGGACCGGATCCGGAACGCATCGCCACCGGTGATCGCCAAGAGATCGGCGTACTCCTCGAGCAGCGCGGCGACCTCGTCGTTGGTCCGCATGACGGCTCATTCAGCTACGACACGAATGCCGTGCAGCTCACCGATCCGATGACGCTCTTCGTTGGTTGAGGCATTGTTGATCTGGCGGAAGTAGTCTTCGACGCCACCTGGAACGGCGATCAGGAGCAGCCTGGCCGGCTGGTCCCTGGCCCAGAACCGGTGTGGTCGGCCGCGGGGCAGGAATACGAAGCTGCCCGCCGGGGCGTCGAAGACGTCACCGCCGCAGCGGACGGACAGTCCGCCGTCGAGTACGTAGAGGCACTCGTCCTCCCGGTCATGGACATGCAGCGGTGGCCCAGCTTCGATGCTGGTCTCAAAGACGCTCAATGCCCCTCCCGGGCTGGGAGTCATCGCGGCCGAGGGCGTGTACCTGGCGGCCGGCGGCCCAGTGACCCTCGGTTAACAGTGACCCTCGGTTAACAGTGACCCTCGGTTAACAGTGACCCTCGGTTAACAGGGCGGGTCATAGCGGCGG
>DAIRVB010000036.1:5735-11829 GCA_036803065.1 Streptosporangiaceae bacterium | reverse complement strand
CAGTGACCCTCGGTTAACAGTGACCCTCGGTTAACAGGGCGGGTCATAGCGGCGGCCGGGGATGTCGCTGGCCCATTCGGGCCTGGTGATCGGCTGGCCTGCGTCGGCGCACACGGCGGCGGCCGCGGCGGCCGGCGAAGTGTCCCAGATCCGGACCATGCCATCCGCGCCTCCCGCGGCGAGGGTACGGTCCGCGCGGCCGAACGCCACGCTGTACACCTGGCCGGCCGGCCCGGCCAGCTCGGCGACCAGGGTCGGCGCTGCGCGATGCGTGACGTTCCACAACCACACCGTGCCGTCGGTGGCGCCCGCCGCCAGGGTCTGCCCGTTCCCGCTGAACGCGACCGAGTAGACGTACCCAGCCGGCCCGCTGCGCGGCGCGCCCAGCGGCGCGGGCCGGGCGGGCTGGCTGACATCCCATAGCCGCACTGTCTTGTCTGCGCTGCCGACCGCCAGGGTGCGCCCGTCTGGGCTGAAGGCCACTGAGATCGCGTAGCTGGTCGGGCCGGCCAGTGGCCTGCCGAGCGGGACCGGCCGGGCCGGATTCGCGATGTCCCAGAGCCGGGTGAGGTTGTCACCGCTGGCCGCGGCCAGCGTCCGCCCGTCCGGGCTGAACGCGACCGAGAACACGTAGTTGACGGAGTCATTCAGCGTGGCGAGCAGGCGGGGCCGCCGCGGATCACTGACCGACCATACCCGCACGGTCCCGTCGTCGCCGGCACTGGCCAGGAGCCGTCCGTTGCGGCTGAACGTGACGAACTCGGCCAGGCCGTGGGTGGACGCGAGCATCGGCTGGCCGAGCGGTGTTTCAGCGCCGCCGCTGGTCACCTGCCACAGCTGCACCTTCCCGTCGCCGTACCCGGCCGCGAGGGCCCGCCCAGGCGGGCGGGTGCCGGGCTGGAATGCGACGGCATTGATGAACGTGCCCGGCGCCGTCGCGGCGGCTGTCATGGTTCGCCTGCCGGGATTCCACAGCTCAAGGTCCTGGCTTCCGACGGCCAGCATCCCCCCGTCCGGGCTGAACGCGATGCTGTTCACCGGTCCGCCGGCCAGCAGGACCGGTGGGGGCAGGGCCCAGTTCCGGACGGTCCCATCCGCGTCGCCGGTGATCAGCCGCCCGCCGTCCCAGGCGAGGGAGGTGACCGGCTGCGGGTGCGGAAGCGCCGCGGCCGCCGCGCGGGTGGCCAGGTGCCAGACCAGGACGTGGTCGTCGCTGCTGCCGGCCGCGAGGCCGGTCCCGTCTGGGCTGAACGCGACCGTGTTCACCCAGTTCGTGGCCCCGGTCAGCGGGGCGGCCCGCACCGGCCGGGCCGGCTGGCTGATGTTCCACAGCCATACCTTGTCGTCCTGGCTGCCGGCCGCGAGCAAGGTCCCGTCCCGGCTGAACGCCACCGAGGTGACCAGCGCCGCTGGCCCGGCTAGCGGCCGGCCGAGCAGCGCGGGTCGGCGCGGGTCGATGACGTCCCAGAGCCGGACTGTCCGGTCCTCGCTGCCCGCCGCGAGGGTCCTGCCGTCCGGGCTGAACGCGACGGACTCGACGTACCCGGCGGCGCCGGCCAGTGTCGCGACCGGCCGGGCCTGCCCCCCGCCGGTCACGTCCCAGAGCCGGACTGTGTCATCGGCGCTGCCCCCGGCCAGGACGTCTCCGCTGGGACTGAACGCGACGGAGTACACGGTGTTGGCCGGCCCGGTCAGAACAACCTTTAGCGCAACGGGATGGGCAGGGTCACTCACGTCCCACAACTGCACCGTCTTGGCCGCACCTGCGGCTGCGAGCAGCCGCCCGTCCGGGCTGAATGCCGTCGTGTACAGCGGGTCCCGGCCCGCCGCTACCAGCGGCGGGCCGAGCGGGGCCGGCCGCCCGGGACGGGCCACGTCCCACAGCCGCAACGTCCCGTCAGCGGCGGCCACCGCGAGGACCCGGCGGTCCGGGCTGAGGCTCACCGCCTGCACCACGTCCGTGGAGTCGACCAGCCGCGCCGCGGCCGGGGTGCCGGACGATTCCAGCAACGCGGCGCGGGCCTGCACGGTCGGCGAGATCCGGTAGGCCGCCAGGCTGAGCTGCGCGGCGAGGGAAACCGACTGGCCGCGGATCTGGCTCGCCTGGATGGCCACCTCGCGCGAGTCCGAATCGTCACGGGCGGAGGCGGCCGCCTCGCGCTGCTGGAAGGCGTACCCCGCGAGGGTGACGGCCGCGAGCACTGCCGCGGTGAGGGTGGCCACCAGGCGGCGCAGTCGGCGGGTGCGCTTTCGTTCTGCTTCTTGGTGGATCTTCTCCTGGGCGGTACCTGAGTCGACGAACTCCTGCGCCAGCGGGGCCAGGCTGACCCGGTTGACCGGGTCAGCGGCCCAGGCCCTGGCGGTCACCAGCAGGCCACCGCGGAGCAGGGCCGCGCTGTCCCGGCCGGCCTCGTCCCAGGCCTGGGCCGCCTCGGTGATGCGTCGCCGGGCCCGCAGGCCCTCGCGGTCGGCGTCTATCCAGGCTCGCAGCCGGGGCCACGCTGTGATCAGCGCTTCGTGGGTGATCCGCGCCGTGTCCGCGTCCAGCGTGATCAGGCGCTGGTCGACGAACCTGGCCAGCGCATCATCGGCGGACGCGGCGCCGAGCGGGCATTCCCGCAACTCGGTGAGCGCCGCGGTGCTGCGAGTCTCCGGTGCCCCGTCCACGACGTGCACGAGGCGCAGGAACAGCCGCCGCGCTACGTCGCGCTGATCTTCCGACAGCCCCTCGTAGGCGGCCTCGGCGGTCCGCGCGATCGCGTCCCGGATGCCGCCGCTGGCCTGGTAGCCCGCTACCGTCAGGCTGCCGCGGTTGCCGCTGCGCCAGGTGGCGAGCAAGGCATGGGAGAGCAGCGGCAGGACTCCTGGCTCGGGCCCGGCGCTGGATGCGCTTCCCGCGCCAGCCATTGGAGTGAGATCGCGCAGCAGCAGCTCGACCAGTCCCTCGTCCACCAGGAGCCGGGCCTTGCGGGCCGGCTCCACGATGGCCCGGCGCACCTGGTCCCAGGTCATCGGCCCGACGACAACCTGCCGTTCCTGGAGCGCCCGGGACAGGCCGGAGTGGCGCAGCGCGCGATCGTAGAAATCGGCGCGCAGGGCCAGTACGACCACGGCGGGACCGGAGAGCGCGCACAGTGCCGTGATGAAGGCCCGCCGCTCGTCGGAGTCCGGGCAGATGGTGAAAACCTCTTCGAGCTGGTCCACGACGATGACCGGCTTGATCCGGCCCGCTTCACCTGGCTGCCCGGCTACGGTGATGCGGCTGGTCAGGCATGCGAAACGGTCGGGATCAGATCTCAGGGCCGCCTCAATCTCGCTGGCGGTCGCCCCGGAAAGTGTTCCGGGTTCGGCTGCCGCGATCGCCGCGATCGCCGCGACCAGTTGCCTGGCCAGTTCGGTCAGCGGGGAGGCGCCCGGGGTGAACAGCGCCAGCGGTCGCGGGGCATCGCCGGTGAGCAGGCCGGGGATCAGCCCGGCGCGCAGCAACGAGGACTTGCCCGAGCCGGAGGATCCGATCACCACCAGCGGAACCCCGGCAGCACTGCCGGAGCCGGGAGTGCTGCCGGAGCCGGGAGTGCTGCCGGCGTCAGCGGTCGCGCGGATCAGCAGTTGCCGGGTGAGGTCTTCACGGCCGAAGAACCACTCGGCATCCTCCGGTTCGAAGCTCGCCAGGCCCCGGTAGGGCGCGGTGGTGCCGGCGGCCCGGCGGCCCGGTACCCTGCGGGCCCTGGCGAGCGCGCTGCCCCACTCGCGCAGCCGCGCCGGGTCGGTTTCGCCGCAGGCGGCGAGGATCCTGGGCAGCGACTCCGGCTGGGTCGGCGGCGGCAGGTGGCGGCCGGAGAAATAGTCGCCGGCCGTGCTGGTCGGAATCCCGGCCGCCTTTGCAACCTCCCGGACGCTCAGCCCGGCGCGCTGCCTGCTGCGAGTGAGTTCGCGGCCGAAGTCCTGCTGGGTGGCGACGCGCCGGGGGTCGGGTTGCTCGTCCCGATCCGCCGGACCGCCGATGCCGTCGCGCGGGTATTCGTCAAGGTCGCGCGGGTCTTTGTCAAGATCGTTCGGGTCATCAGCCATTGGTCCCCCTGGCATGGCTCATTCCGGAAATCCCCGCCGGCCACGCCTTTCCCGCCCCGTTTGCGTGGCGCGCCCGCCGGCCCCTGTCTTGATGACTCCCGGATGTCCCCGTGCGCTCACAATGTTGCCTGAATCTGTAAGGACCGCGCTGGATCCGCCGAGCCGGCTCACGCTGGATCCGTCCGACTTTGTCCGAAAGGTAACAGAACGCTCGTTGCGGCGCCGCCGGGCGCACAGACTTGGTCCCGGACTCGTTTCAGCATGCGAAACGGCCGCGACTGTCCGCGAGCGACTGCCACGCCCACGGGGGCCGGGGTGTGTTCTCACGGCTGTTGGAGTCCGGGCGGCATGGTTGCCTGCCGCACGGTTCCCCGAAGGCCGGTCGCCGCTGCCCGGCCGGCTGCGAGCATCCGACTCTCGTCTGAGCGCTTGTGGTGCGGCAGGGGCTCATGCCACGATCGCGGGTGTAGATACATCAGATGTTTTGTCGTGGTGGCGAAGCCGGCTGCGAGACGCGCGGGCACCTGGGACGCCACGCTGCTCTGGCAAGGACTTGTGCTCATGAACCGGCGGCAGGTTGGCCTCACCGGGCTCAGCGTCACCGAACTCGGCTTCGGCGGGGCGGCGATCGGGGGGCTCTTCAGGCCCTCGTCCGCGGACGTGGCGCGGGCTGCGGTGGACGCGGCGTGGGATGCGGGCATCCGTTACTTCGACACCGCGCCCCACTACGGGCTCGGGATGTCCGAGCGCCGCCTGGGCGAGGCACTTCGGGGAAGGCCGCGCGAGGAGTATGTGCTGTCCACGAAAGTGGGCCGGCTGCTCGCTGCCAACCCGGCGCCGACCGGCTCGGACCTCGGGGCCGGCGGCTTCGCGGTGCCCGACGACCTGGTCAGGGTCCTCGACTACAGCGCGGACGGCGTGCGCCGCAGCCTTGACGCCAGCTTGCTGCGACTTGGCCTGGACCGGGTCGACATTGTCCTCGTACACGACCCTGACGACCACGCGGACCAGGCCCTGACCGAGGCGCTGCCCGCGTTGATCGAGCTACGCGAGCAGGGCGTGATCGGAGCGGTCGGCCTCGGCATGAATCAGTGGCAGGTGCCCCTACGGGCGGTCCGCGAGACTGACCTGGACGTGGTGATGCTGGCCGGCCGGTGGACGCTGGCGGATCGCAGCGGTGCGCCGCTGCTCGAGGCGTGCGCCGGCCGCAATGTGTCGGTCCTGGCCGCAGGCCCGTTCAACTCCGGCCTGCTGGCCAGGGCGTGGCCACCGGATGACGCCCATTTCAACTACGCGCCGGCGTCCGCGCACATGCTGGAGCGGGCCCGGCTGCTGGCGCGCCGCAGCGAGCAGCACGGCCTCACGCTGCCGCAGGCGGCACTGCGATTCCCGCTCCTGCACAAGGCGGTCGCCTGCGTGGTCGCGGGACTGGGATCGGCCGGGCACGTCCGGTCGGCGGTCGACTGGCTCGCCGGACCCGTGCCGGATACTGGCTGGATGCAGGAGGTGGCGGCATCATGAGGATCGCCCGGATCGGCCCGGTGAAGACGCCGGACACGATGGTGCGGCCCGACGACGACGTCCTCGTGCCGTTCGGTGCCTGATTCGCCGTGACAGATCCGCGAGCACAAGATGTGCGCGAGCACGATGCGGGCGAGCACGATGCGGGCGAACAGGATCTGCGCGAACAGGGGCTGGCTGATTTCCGGCGGCGGCGGTTCGGCCTTTTCCTGCACTGGGGCCTGTACTCACTGGCCGCCCGGCGCGAATGGGTCCGCAGCACCGAGCGCCTGACCGACGACGAGTACCGCGCGTACTTCGAGCATTTCGACCCCGACCTGCACGATCCTGGCCGGTGGGCGGACGAGGCGAAAAACGCCGGCATGCGCTACATGGTGCTGACCACCAAGCATCATGAGGGATTCGCGCTCTGGGACTCCGCCCTGTCGGATTACACAGTGGCCCATACTCCGTTGGGGAAGGATCTTGTCGGTCCGCTCGTGAGCGCGTTCCGCGCCCGTGG
>DAIRVB010000036.1:0-5635 GCA_036803065.1 Streptosporangiaceae bacterium | reverse complement strand
GGCCGGTCCCCGGCCGTAGCAGGGCGATCCCGCGGACTGCCAATTCCCGGGCGGGCCATGTGACCCGCTCGGCCAGCGTCCACAAGAACGGGCTGACCGCCCGGTCGCAGGCGAAGGCGTCCAAGAGCCCAAGGTAGGGACGCTCCGGTGTCGTTCCCGGCCCGGGACCTGGGCCGGGGTTCGGCCGTCTACCAGGACATCCCCGCTGACCTGCTCGAACTGGGCAGCGGTATAGCGTCGGGCGGGTGGCTGACAACGGGAAGGTGCTCGCGGGACGGGTTGCCCTGGTCAACGCCGCTGGCCGGGGAATCGGGCGCGGCACGGCGGAAGCGCTGGCGGCGGCCGGTGCCAGGCTGGTCGTGGCGGCGCTGAACGCTGACGCCATCACCAGCCTCGCCGATGACCTGGCCGCCAGGGAAGCCGGGCGCAGCGTGCCACTTGGGCGCCCCGGCACCCCCGCCGACCTCGGCAACCTCATCTGCTACCTGTGCTCGGATGCCGGATCGTACATCACCGGGCAGGTAATCGCCGTCGACGGCGGCCTGCTCCGCGGGACCTTCTAGACCACTGGCTAGTCCAGCGTGGCGAGTACGTTGGAGGCGCGGATCTGGCGCGGAGCCAGGCATGCGCGAAGGGAGCGGGCCGGTGACCAGTACTGCGGCTGCGGCGAGCCCGGTGGATTTCGCTGAGTACGGCGACTACATGGTGAAGGCCCCCACCCGGCCGGACGGGGCGTTCGTCCGCCCGCTCTACCGCTTCACCGGCACAGTCACCGCGGACGGGTCCAGTGGTTATCTCGCCGAGCCCGGCCGCTACCACCTCTACGTCTCGTTGGCCTGCCCATGGGCGCACCGCAGCGTGATCGTCCGCCGCCTTCTCGGCCTGGAGGACGTGGTCACGCTGTCCGTGGTCGACCCGATCCGGGACGGCCGCGGCTGGGCGTTCCGCGAGGGCCCGGGCTACACGGCGGACCCGGTGAACGGCTTCACGCTGCTGCGCGAGGCGTATGAGGCCACAGAACCCGGTTACGACGGGCACGTGTCGGTGCCGGTGCTCTGGGACCGGGAGACCGGGCGGATCGTTTCCAACAACTTCCCGGACATCACGATCAACCTGGCCACTGAGTTCGGCCAGTGGGCGAACCCGGGCGTCGACCTCTACCCGGCCGCGCTGCGCGCGGAGATCGGCGCGATGAACGAGCGGGTCTACGCGACCGTCAACAACGGGGTGTACCGCTGCGGCTTCGCCACCTCACAGCAGGCCTACGCCGCCGCGGTGGCCGACCTTTTCGCCACCCTCGACGACCTCGAGGAGCGGCTGGCCGGCCGCCGGTACCTGTTCGGCGGGCAGATCACCGAGGCAGACGTCCGGCTGTGGGTGACCCTGGCCCGCTTCGACGCCGTGTACGTCACCCACTTCAAGGCGAACCTGCGCCGCCTCGTCGACTACCCGAACCTGTGGGGCTACGCCCGCGACCTCTACCAGCAGCCCGCCTTCGGCCAGACCACCAACTTCGACCACATCAAGCGCCACTACTACGGCACCCACCCGCAGATCAACCCGCTGCGGATCGTGCCTGCCGGCCCGATTCTGGACTGGGCCGCGCCGCACCACCGCGAGTCAATGCCGTCCTGAGCCCCCCATCCGGACCGCTCGGAGGGCACACACGTTCCCGGGCGGCTCGCGCTAGCGCCATCGCGAGGACCGCCATGATCACGACGAGCCCGGGATTGATCCAGAGGATGGCTCCGGGCCCAGTGGTCTAGTCAGCACCCGTCGTAACTCGTCCAGTTCGACGCGCCACCCGCGGCGATGGCGTTGTTGAATATCTGATCCTGGTAAGCGGGGCCGGCGACGCCGTACTGGCTGGCCGCGCCGCCATACGTTTCCCAGGTGCCTAGCACGAACTGGTAAGCCCCACCGCCGTTACCGGGGCCCCAGCCGTAGCTGCCGCCCTCTTCGGCCCTGCGGATGCAGACACCGAGCGATGAGCTGGCGGCGTTCCCACCGCTGCTGGATGGCTTGGCCGCCGTGCTCGGGCTCGGACTCGGCTGCGCCGCTGCCTGCTGCTGCGCCGCCTGCTGCTGCGCTGCGTGCTGCTGCGCTGCGTGCTGCTGCGCTGCGTGCTGCTGGGCAAGCCGGGCGGCGGCGAGCGAGGCGAGGTACCTGCTCCGGGTCGCGCTCACGGCCTCACGAACCATGCGGGACGCGACCTCGTGGCGAACGTCGATCGTCACCTGGTCGCTGGCGAGACCTGACTCTGCAGTCGTCACCGCAGCCGTGTAATGAGAGGGCTTGGGCGCTGCGGGCCCGCCGGGCAGGAACACGAAGGCCGCAGCCACGCCTGCGAGTGCTGCTGCGGCCGATACCGGTACCCCGAGCCTGATGGCGGGTGTCCTGGACTTGGAATGACGGGGTGCTGCGGGCATCACACTCCTGACCACGAGGCTTCGCGTTCACCCGGCGAGCTGACGCCAACTGACGTCAGGTGGCGCGGGGAACGCCTGTCCCGGGGGAACTTACTGGGACGCGGGCGGGAGGCGCAGGGGAACGCGGGAATAGCCAACTAACCGACAAAAACTGTGATAATGGCAAATAGCTCCCGCCCGGACCGTTGATAATGCCGCCCACGGAAGCTGGCGGCAGACCATATTCACGAAGGTGTCGCCGTTGGGCCGCGCCGCACCATCGCGAGTCGATGCCCGCCTAATCCCTGCTCTCGCCCGGTCGCCGACTCGCCCCGCAGGTGGTGGCTTGCCGTGCGTGGCAGTGGAGCGGTCGTCGTCCTAGGGAGCCGTTCCGGTACGGATCTGATGGATGATTTCCGTTGTGGCGGGCGCTGGAGCCGCTTCGATCGCCAGGCGGTTCATGACGTGCCAGTAGCGATCGACGTCGGCTGCCTTGTCGATGTACATAGCGCTGGTGAGCTGCTCAAGGAAGACCACGTCCCGGATCTCGTCCTCGGCGAAGCGCAGCATCATGACGGACCCGGGGATCGCCGACATTGCGCGCGCCATCCGGTATTTCCTGGCCCGCGCCACCCGGTACCTGGCCGATGAGGCCGGCGTCCGCCAGTTCCTCGACGTCGGCACCGGGCTGCCGACCGTCGACAACACCCATGAGGTGGCCCAGCGGGCCAACCCGCGATGCCGCGTTGTCTATGTGGACAACGATCCTCTGGTACTTGTGCACGCCCGCGCGCTGCTGACCAGTACGCCGGAGGGTGCCACCGACAACGTCGACGCCGACCTGCGCCAGCCTGGCAAGATCTTGCCGGCTGCCGCGCGCACGCTGGACTTCAGCCAGCCAGTCGCGCTGATGCTGATGGGTGTCATGGGCCACATCGGTGACTACGGCTTGCGAAGCATCTTGACGAAGCCTGGGTGCCGTGTCTCAATGTGAGCAGCCTGAACAGTATCGACCACTTTCGATCAGAGCCGATCAGCGCATGTCCCGATGGTTGTTCACCCGCCGGCGGACGATGGCGCACGAAGGGGAGCCACGTGATCGTGATCCAGCGCGCAGGCTTACGGCATCTCACCGCACGGCTTCTGATCGGACGGCTTCTGACCGCACGGCATCTGACCGTTGTGACCGCGGCGGTCGTACTCGGCTCGGCCTGCGCCCTGGCGGCCGTCCCTGTGCAGCCTGCCACGGCGGCGACCGCTATCACCGTGAACGGCACGAGCGCCGGCCGCACCTTTGGCGGGATCGGCGCGATCAGCGGCGGCGGAGGCAACACCCGGCTGCTGACCGACTACCCGGCTGCGCAGCAACAGCAGATCCTGGATTACCTGTTCACGCCTGGCTATGGCGCTGACCTGCAGATCCTCAAGGTGGAGATCGGCGGCGACACCAACTCCACGGACGGCTCCGAGTCCAGCCACATGCACTCCGCGTCGACCGTGAACTGCAACACCGGTTACGAGTGGTGGCTGATGGAGCAGGCGAAGGCGCGCAACCCGAACATCAAGCTGTACGGGCTGGCCTGGGGCGCACCAGGATGGATCAGCGGCGGCTTCTGGTCCACCGGCACGATCAACTATCTGGTGAACTGGCTGAACTGCGCAAAGTCGCACGGCCTGACGATCAACTACCTCGGCGGCTGGAACGAGCGCAACTACGTCATCTCCTGGTACGAGCAGTTGCGGTCCACGCTCAATGCCGACGGCTACTCGGCCACGGCGATTGTCGGCGCCGACAGCGGCTGGGGCATCGCCAGCGACATCGCGTCCAACTCCACCTTCGCCAACGCGGTCTCGATCATCGGCGTGCATTATCCGTGCGGCTACCTGAGCGCGGCCACGAGCTGCGCGGCGAACTCCACGGCCATCGGCACCGGCAAGCCGCTGTGGGCGAGCGAGAACGGCTCGGAGGACCTGAATTCGGGCGCGCCCGCGCTGATCCGCTCCATCACCCGCGGCTACACCGACGCGGACCTGACCGCGTACATCAACTGGCCGATAGTCGCCGCCATCTACCCGAACCTGCCCTACTACACCGTCGGGCTGATCCAGGCCAGCCAGCCATGGTCGGGCGCGTACAGCGTCGGGGAGAGCCTGTGGGCCACCGCGCAGGTCACCCAGTTCACCCAGCCGGGCTGGCAGTTCCTCAACTCGGGCTCTGGCTACCTCGGCGGCAGCGAGTCCAACGGCAGCTATGTCTCGCTGAAGTCCACGAACGGCACCGACTATTCGACGATCATCGAAACCACCACCGCCACTGCGGCGCAGACCGTCAACGTGTCCGTGTCCGGCGGCCTGTCCTCCGGCACCGTGCACGTGTGGGCCAGCAACGTGAACGCTCCGACCGCCGCTAACACCTTCGTCCAGCAGGCCAGCATCACGCCGTCCAACGGGTCGTACTCGCTCACGGTGCAGCCCGGCTACATCTACACGCTGACCACCACCACTGGCCAGGGCAAGGGCACCGCGGCCAGCCCGGCCCAGAGCGCCCTGGCGCTGCCCTACTCCGACAGCTTCGAAAGCGACACCGTCGACCAGCAGCCGCGTTACCTGGGGCAGCAGCAGGGCGCGTTCGAGGTCGAGCCGTGCGCTGGAGGACGGTCCGGGCGGTGCGTCCAGCAGCAGGCGCCGGTCCAGCCGATCGAATGGGATGGCAACTCGAACCCCTACACCATCGGCGGCAACCTGAGCTGGAGCAACTACACGGTCTCCGCTGACGCCCTGATGGAGCAGGCGGGCGCGGTGCAGCTGCTGGGTCGCGTCGGCACGCAGCACCCCTTCGGCGTGGCCGGAATCAACGAGTATTACCTGCAGCTCAGCAATACCGGTGCCTGGTCGATCGTCCGCAACAACACCAGCGACACGCTCACCACGCTGGCCAGCGGCACGATCGCCGCGCCCGGAACCGGCACCTGGCATCACCTGGCGCTGACCTTCAACGGCGCCGCGATCTCGGCGGCGATCGACGGCGCCACCGTCGGCAGCGTCACCGACTCCACCTACCCCTTGGGCATGATCGGCCTCGGCACCAGCGGTTACCAGACCGACCAGTTCGACAACCTGTCCGTCACGCCGGTCGGCTCGGGGACACCGACCGGCCCGATCGTCGCGGGTGGTAACACCGGCAAGTGTGTCGACGACAACGCCGGCTCAAGCGCCAACGGCACGAA
>DAIRVB010000035.1:0-14138 GCA_036803065.1 Streptosporangiaceae bacterium | reverse complement strand
GCGATGCTCATAGTTCATGAGTCTAACAATCTGCCCCGCCTCTTTATTCGTCCCGGCGGGCTTCGGTGCGTCCGCCGGGCTGAGCTTCCCCCGCTAGTCGGCGAGCAGGTGGCGTAGGAAGCGCTCCGGAGAGGCCAGAAACTCACGGGTGAGCATCACCGGCAGTGCCTGCGCGTAGTCGACCGGGCCGACCTGGCCGTCCTCCTCGATCTGCAGGATGGTGGCACCGGGCAGGGCGAGCAGGATCGGCGAGTGCGTCGCGACCAGCAGTTGGCTGCCCTGGTCGGTCAGGTCGGCCATGCGGCGCAGCAGCGCCAGGCAGCCGCGCACGGACAGCGCCGCCTCCGGCTCGTCGAGCAGGTACAGGCCATGCGGCCGGAACCGGTGCACGACCAGGTCCAGGAACGACTCCCCGTGCGACCGCTCGTGCGGTGAGCGCCCGCCGTAGGCGGGGAGCAGCCACGGGCCGAGGTTCTCGATCTCGGTCGCGACGTTGTAATACGACTCGGCGCGCAGGAAGAACCTGGTCCGCGGCTTAGCGGCGGACCAGGTCAGGATCAGGTGATTACCCAGCGATGATTCCGACGCGCGGGTGACGAACCTGAAGTTCTGGCTGCCTCCCTCCGCGTTGAGCCCCGCCGCGACCGCGACCGCTTCCAGGAGGGTGGACTTGCCAGTGCCGTTCTCACCGACCAGGAAGGTGACCCCGGGAGCAATGTCCAGCCCGCCGGCCTGGGAGAGCCAGCGCACCGCAGGCAGGCTGAACGGGTACCGCTCCTGGCCGGCCCCCGGGTCCAGCCGGACCTGGCGGATGAAACCGCCTGGTGCTGACCTGGCGGCTGTCATCGCGCGCCGCCGGAGGCGGCCAGGCTGACCGGCTCGCTGCGCTCAGGCACCTGCATGGTCCGACTGTAGGGCCCGGCCGGCGAGGGCGTGTCCCGCGGATCTTGGTGGATGCACGGGACACGCCCTTAAGCCATAACGCCGTCACGACGCACCAGACGACCTTCCCGCCCGTGTCTGGCGTGGCGTTCCAGTCCCACCGCTCGCTGATCGCGTCGACCAGGATCAGCCCGCGGCCGGTCTCGTCGTCTTCGCCGGCCTCGGTGCGCACGGGCGGCTGCGGATTTGCGTCCCACACAACGATCGCGACCTGCGCCCGGTCCGACAGCAGGCGCATCCGCACCGGGAAAGTCCACTCCATGGACTGGGATGCGTGCACCGCGTTTGTCACCAGCTCAGAAACGAGCAGTTCCGTGTCGTCTCGCAGCGCGGTCAGCCCCCACTCCCACAGCACGTGCCGGGTATGCAGCCGGGCACAGGGGACCGCGCCGGGCAGCGCGCCGAGTTCGAGAAAGCTCTGCAGTGGCCAATCTTCCGCCATGCCATGTCCTAGCTCTGGTGGGGAAGGCGGGACCGGTGCGGCTGTCCCGCTGAACCAGGCAGGGGGGGTGCCATGGCCTGCGGGTGCCGCACCGGTCCCGCTTCCGGCAAGACGAGGCCATCTACCCGGGGTAACCCGCCGGGCGGGGCCTGTCCTGCCGCTCGTGGAAGCCACGCTGCAACGCGGAGCGCGAGGTCGGTCGGTACTCGTGATCTCGCAGAGCCGCCCGACCTGCCCCGCTGGGTGTGCCTGATGGGCCATCCTGGTCGCCTCCGAATACGTTGGCGGGCGGCTGTTGCGGTGGGCTCAGCCGTCCGGGCGCGAAGGATCCGGCTGGTGATATGTAACAGGCCTGATGAGCTCGCAGCCCTCAGCAAGCTGCGATGGTAAGAATCATGTGAGAACTTGGCTGTCGGCGCCCGGGGCGCCGCCGGGGGTGATCAGCCCGTATTCGTAGCCGTACACCACCGCATGTACCCGGTCGCGCAGGCCGAGTTTGTCCAGCACATGACCGAGATGCGTCTTAACGGTTGTCTGCGCTATCACGAGTTCGCGCGCTATCTCCGCGTTGGAACGACCCTGGACGACCAGGTCCAGCACCTCACGTTCGCGGGGCGTGAGCCTGGCCAGCCCGGCCGGTTCCCGGGCCGCGGCCGGGCGCCGGGCGGTGAATTCCCGGAGCAGCCGGCTGGTCACCGCGGGGGACAGCAGTGCCCCGCCGTCGGCCGCGGCGCGGACGCCGAGCAGCAGTTCCTCGGGCGGGGCGTGCTTGAGCAGGAAGCCGCTGGCGCCGGCCCGCAACGCGTCGTAGACGTACTCGTCGAGGTCGTAGGTGGTGAGCACGACGACTCGCACCGGGCGGTCACCGGCTGCGCCGCTGGCCTGCTCGCGGACGATGCGGCCGGTGGCCTCCAGCCCGTCCAGCACCGGCATCCGGATGTCCATCAGCACCACGTCGGGTTTCAGCTCCCGGGCCAGCAGCACTGCTTCCTGGCCATTGCTGGCCTGGCCGACGACTGACAGGCCGGGCTGGCTGTCCAGCAGCGTGGCCAGGCCCGCCCGGACCAGGGCCTGGTCGTCGGCGACCAGCACCCGGATCTCGCGGTCCCCGGTCACCGGGAACCGCTCGCCGGAACGACCGCGCGGGAGGCTCGATCGTCTGGTGCTGAGCCGTTTGGTGCTGAGCCCTCATACGGAATCACCCCGGTGACTGTGAAGCCGCCGTCGGCCCCGGCGCTGGCGTCGAGGTGGCCGCCGTACAGTTCGGCACGCTCCCGCATGCCCCGGATCCCCCGGCCACCTGGCCCGGCCGGCCGCGCGGCCGACGGCCGGCCCGGCAGCGGGGACGCCGCGTTGGTCACCTCGATGCTGAGTTCGCCGGCGCCGTAGCGCAGCGTCACGTTCACTCGCGCGGCGGGCGCGTGCCTGGCTGCGTTGGCGAGGGCTTCCTGGATGATCCGGTACGCGGACAGTTCGACGCCGGGAGAGAGCGGATGCGCCGGGCCCTCGATCACGAGATTCACCGGCGGGTCGGCTGCGGTGCTCGTATCCAGCAGCGCGCCGAGGTCGCCGAGGGTAGGGGTTGGGCGGCGGTCCGGATCAGCCTCCGGCTCGCGCCGAAGGGCGCCGAGCAGGTGATTGAGCTCGGTCAGTGCTTCCCTGGAGAGCTGTTCGATGGCCTTCAGCACCTCTGCCGGGTTCTGCTGAACCGCTGAACTGCTGGCCGGTTGTGCGGCTGATCCGCTGGCTCGCTGGGCGGCGTCGGCCAGCCGGGCCGCGCCCGCCTGGACGGCGATCGCCGAGAGTTGGTGGGCCACCACGTCGTGCAACTCGCGGGCGATGCGGGTGCGCTCGGCCTGATGCGCGGCCTCGACCGCGGCCGCGCTCTCGCTGCGCCGGGCGCGGCTCTCGCTGCGCCGGGCGCTGGCCGCGTCACCCAGCACGAAGGCCGCGCCGAGCAGCGCGGACGGCACCGCGGACAGGCGGTCATCGTGGTAATGCGTGCTCACCAGGCCGACGGCGACGATCAGCGAAAGCCAGCCAAGCCACCGGGCGTAGCGCCGCGTGGTGCTCCCGTAGGCGCCCAGCCCGTACGCGGCGACCAGGACCGCCGCGAAAGCCGAGATCTCGTCACGGCTCAGTGCGCCCCGGATCGCGAGTACCCCGGCCGCCGCCCCGAGCACGGGAAGCGGGAAAGAGCGGCGCCAGCAGAACGGAACCGACATGGCGAATGTCAGCGCGAGGCTGCCGAGGATATTGAGGGCTGATCCGGCGTGGCCCGGTGGCTCCCACCACCACGGCACGTCCGGCAGCCCCCAGACCAGCAGGCCGGCCGCGATGAGCAGGTCAACCCGTCGCGGTACCGTCAGCTCACTCCACCTCGGCACCCGCATGATCCGACTGTACGGCCGGGTCACCGGGGCGTCATCCGCTGACGTCCGCGCGCTGGAAGGCCCACGCGGCTCCGGCCGCGCAGGCCAGCAGCAGCGCGCCGAGGCCGGTCAGGCCGAGCAGGTGGCCCGGCGGCGAGCCGCCCGCGTTGATGAACCGGGACCAGAAGTTGGTCGGCAGCGCTGTAATGGAAGCCAGGCCGGCCGGGAAGCCCATCCAGCCCTGCACCCAGGTGGCCGGTGTCCAACTGCCGATGCCCGGCAGCGAGGCGGCGACCAGCATCGCAACGAACGCAGCGGCCGTGGTCGCCATCGTGCCGATGGTGTTCCGGGTCGCCACGGCGGCGAGCAGGCCGATCGCGGCGAACACCGCCAGCACCAGCAACGACCGTGCCGCCTGTGAGCTGGCCAGGGTGAGCGCGCTGCGCAGGGACTGGTGGGGATCCGGCAGGTGGTCCAGGTGGCTGACGACCGGGCCCGCGACGGCGAGGGCAGCCCAGCAGGTGGCGACCAGCGCCACCCCGGCCAGCCAGAGGCTGACCAGCTTGGCGGCGAGCACCTGCCACCGGCTGCCGTGCTGGGTGAGCAGGTTCTTCATGGTCCGGCCGGACCACTCACCCCCGAGATGCCCCCCGGCGAGCAGCGCCAGCGCCAATGCCCCGGGCAGGGAGGCCATCAGGCCAGCTGCCTCGGCCCCGGCGGCCACCGGGTTCAGCTGGGCGGCGACGCTGGCCGGGCCCGCGTCGATCGCCCTGATCCGGCTCTGCTGAGCCGCCCGGGCCCGCGCGCACGCTGGCCCGGCCGGAATGCCCAGCTCCGTGCAGGACGCAACCGGGCCGACCCGGCTCCTCGCGTCATTCGTGGAGTTGGCGGTGCCACCGATGGCCAGCAGCACGCAGAACAGCGCCGCAGCACCTGCCACGCTCCAGGTCAGGGGCCGGTTGAGCTTGGTCAGTTCAGCGCGAAGCAGCCGCACGGCGTGCCTCCTCGGTCGTTGTCCCGGTCAGCTCCAGGAACGTCTCCTCGAGCCCCGGGCGCTCGACGAGAACCTGATGTGCCCAGACGCCACCACGGCCCAGCACCTCGTTCACCTCGCGGCCGCTGGAGGTCCCCACCACCAGCCCATCCGCCCCTATGGCCTGCAGCGGCCAGCGGTCCAGCAGCGCACGGGCGGCGGGCTGGTCGCCGGCATTCAGGATCACGCGCACCCGGGTCCGTGCCGCGGCGAGGCCGGCGACCCGGCCCTGCTCCACCAGCCGGCCGCCGTCGAGGACAGCGATCTCGTCGCAGGTCTGCTCGACCTCAGCTAGCTGGTGGCTGGACAGGAACACGGTGGTGCCCTCGTCGGCGAGGGACCTGAGCAGGGTCCGGAACTCCTTGATGCCCGCCGGGTCCATGCCGTTGGATGGCTCGTCGAGCAGCAGCAACGTGGGCTCCCGCAGCAGCGCCGCGGCCAGCCCGAGTCGCTGCCGCATGCCCTGCGAGTACGTCTTGACCTTGTGGTCCGCGACGGAGGCGAGCCCAACCCGGTCCAGGACAGCGGTCACCTGGTGCCTCCCGGCCCGCAGCGGCGGGCCGCAGAGCGCCAGCACCTCCAGGTTGCGCCGACCGGTCAGCCACGGGTAGGACGCGGGCTCCTCGATCATGGCGCCGACGCTGGCCAGCCCGGCGGGGTCGGGTACCTGCCGCCCGTTCAGCCAGGCCTGCCCGGCCGTCGGCCGGATGAGGCCGAGCAGCATCCGCATGGTGGTGGTCTTGCCCGCCCCGTTGCGGCCGAGGAACCCGAACACCTGCCCCGCCTCGACGGTCAGGTCCAGGCTGTCGACCGCCACCGTTGACCGGTAGCGCTTACCCAGTCCCCGGCACCTGATGACATCCGGCATGCCCGCCTCCCGGCGCTCGCCCTGCTGCGACATCGCATGATGCGACCGACGATAGGAGCGTGCCGGGCGGGCGTCGTCAGCAGCGGGACGAACCTCGCCTCATCCATTCGACGAGGCGAGAACAGAGATTTTCCTGCGGCGTACCGGTGGACGAGCCGGCCGGGGCCGAATGGCGGATCTTCATCGCCGAACCGGGCCGGGCGTCAGATCTTGCTCTCCAGGTTCTTGATCGCGGGCAGCCCGCAGGCGTGGCCGCCGCCGACGGGGATGCCACGCCGGTCAGCGGCGGGATTTCACCCGCTGGTCCACGGCGGGCTTGACGCCGTAGCCCGCGCTGGCGCTGAAGACGATGAGGCCGAACAGCAAGAGCGTGACCACATGGACGCTGGTACACCACAGGCAGATGTTGCCCAGCGTGATCACCTCGGTGTAGACGAGATAGAGCACGAAGACTATGCCCACGATCACCGAGCCCAGCCGGGCCCACCGGATGACCGGGAGCCGCGCGCGCCACGCCCAGGGGGTGTTGACGGCCACCATGAACACATAGAAGGCCAGGCCGAGCACGGCGACCGGGAAGATGCCGAACACGATCGACTCGGGACTCGTGGTTACCTTCGCGCAGTTGATGACCCCCTTGCCTGAGCAGGCCAGGATATTGGTGCTCGTGTAATGCGCGATGGTGAGGTAGATCGAGACCCCGAGGCCGCCGACCGACAGCACCAGGGTGGTGATCTGCAGCCACAGCGGCGCCTGTAGCGGGCCGGGGGCCGCCGCGCCGGCCTCAGCGTCACGGGCTGACGCGGCCGGGATGCGGGAGCGGCCCTGGCCCGGCGGGGTCCTGTCCCGCTGCGCCCGGGCCGGGGCTGCGCCTGGCTGTGCGTCCGGCCTGCCGCCCCGGGTGTTGCTCTTCTTAGCGGACGTCCCCTTGGCCGTGGTTCCCTTGGCGGTGGTGCCCTTGGCGGTGGTTCCCTTGGCCGTGGTGCCTTTGGCGGTGGCCCCCTTGGCGGTGGCCCCGCCGGTGGTGGCGCTGCGGGCGGCCGCTCCCTGGCTGCGGGCTGGCCTGAGGCCGGCCATCAGAGCTGCCCCTCCAGGCTCGTGATCGCCGGCGAGGTGCAGACGTTGGCCGGCTGGTTGTGAGTCAGCTTGCAGAGGGCGGCCGTGATCATGTTCGCGGCACCGTCAGCGCCCTTGCCGATCGAACTCGACTTGTCGTTCAGCGCGGCCGCTATCTGTGCCCAGGTCTGCCCCTGGAGAAGCTGGGGGGAGTACTGGGCGCCATGGACCAGATACTTGTTTGCGAAGTCGACGAAGGGGATGGCGCCCTCGCTGGCCGCAGCAACGTAGGGCGGATAGTCGTATTTGGTTATCAACGCCTGCTGCTGCGAAGTCGGCTTCTGCAGCGTCGCCTTGCTGACCGTGGTCTCCTCGACCGAGGAGAAGGTCAGGTACTTGCTGGTATACGTGGACTTGTAGAAGGTCACCGTGGCCGTGTTCGGGTAGGCCTCAGCGCCGCCGGCGGAGCGGATGCCGCTCAGGCCGGAGAAGGTGCCGAACCTGCTCAGCGCCACGACCATGGCCCACCGCTCCGTCGCGCAGTACGGGCAGTACTCCGCGCCGATGTACAGCACCTCAGGCTTTCCGCCGGATGTCAGCGCCGCGCCAGAGCCGCCAGAGCCGCCAGAGATGGACGTGATGGATTTCGCGTACGCGCTCCCCGCCCCCACTGCACCCAGCGTGGCCGCGGGCACCTTGGTGACGTCCTTGATGACGCTGGCGGGCAGAGCCGTGCGGCCATCCGAGCCCGTCTTGGGCGAGTTCTGGCTGGCCTTGATGACGATGAAAGCGACCACCACGACAATGACCGCGAGGATGCTGCCACCAGTGATGAAGATCCGGCTACGGATCTCGGCCTTCCGCGCCGCGGCCCGCTGCGCCGCTATTTTCTCGCGGGCGTTCTCCCGCCTGATCCTGGTCGCCTTGCTCATCGCCTGTCCTATGAATGGTCGCGGTCGGTCACCGGCCGGAGTCCATCGTAGGGCGCTCCATCTAGTAAAGCTGCCCCGTTACCGGGTCGGTGCGGGTGAGCTGATCCGTTCCCCGCAGCCCAGGCAGCGATCTGGGCCCGCGAGGTAAAACCCAGCTTCGCCAGGATATTCGCGACGTGCCGTGCGGCGGTAGCCGGGCTGATCACCAGGTCGTCTGCGATGCCCTTGTTACTGCGGCCGCGGACCACGAGCGCGGCAATTTCAGACTCGCGCGGCGTCAGGCCGGCCAGCGGTGACAGCTCCGGAACGGCCAGGCTGGCGGGGCGGCCCGGCTCTCGCTCGGTCAGGGCCATGGCCACCGCGGCGTCAGCGGTCATCACCAGGCCGTGCGCCCACAGCCGCGCTACCGCGGCCTCGCCCAGGCTCCGGGCCGCGGTCAGGGTCCGCTGCTTGCGGCCGGCAGGCAGCGGCGGGAAGGCAGCCACCCCGCGCAGGCCGTCGGCGGCCGCCGTCAACTGGACCGCCACCTCGGCGTGGCCCTCCTGGACCGTCAGCGCCGCGAACGCTTCCAGCGCACGGGCTACCCCGAGGCGGCCGCCGGTGGCATGGCTCAGCCGCAGGCTCTCAGTCAGGTGCTGCCGGGCGACGTCGCGCTGGCACTGATCCAGGGCGACCAGGCCGATGCCAGCCAGGCAGCGCGCGGTCTCCGGCCGCGAGTCGATCTCGCGCAGGATGGGCAGGGCCGCCAGGTAACAGCCCAGGGCGCCAGCCGGATCGCCGCGCAGCCGGGCCAGGTAGCCGAGCCCGAGCAGCGTCCGCGCGACACCCCACTGCTGGTCGATGCGCCGCATCACGGCGAGCCCGGCATCACCGAGTTCCTTGGCTTCCCGCATCTTCCCGCGCAGGCCGGCCAGCCTCCCCTGGGTGCCCAGGGCGTATCCCTCGTTCCAGCCGTTCCCGGCGTACCGGGCGATCGCCAGGGCCTCGGCGGCGAACGCCTCGGCCTGCTCGATCCGGCCCGCCTGCAGGCCGGCGTCGGCGAGGAGGTTCAGTGCGGTAGCTGTCCAGACCGCATCGCCCCCGGCCCGGCACAGCTCCAGGCCCTCCTGGGCCCAGGACACGGCGGCTGCGGACTCGTTGGCCAGAGCGAGCTGCGCGCGGCCGACCAGGGCCGCGCCGCGCACCAGGTCGGGCAGCCCGGGCTGGCCGATGGCGAGGAAGCGGCCGAGCCAGTCGGTGCCCTCGGCGAACGAGCCGCGGGCGATCCAGCAGGGCCGGACCGCGGTGCAGATCCTCAGCCCGGTTTCCGCGTCGCCATCCGCCAGGCATCGGCTCAGCACCTGACGGAGATTTCCGACATCGGCGTCGTACCTGCGGAACACGTCTACCACCGCTGACCATGGGGTCGCGACGACCGCCATCCCGATGGCCTCGGCTCGCTGGACGAAGCGCAGTGTGTAGTCACGAAGCCGCAGCCCCGCGGCCGCGGACTCGCCGGATTCGGCCAGTTTCCCGGCCGCGTAGTCGCGGATGGTGTCCAGCAGCCGGTAGCGGGCCTGCCCGAGCACCTCCGGCTCCACCACCACTAGGGACTTGTCCACCAGCCCGCTGGTCAGGTCGAGGACCTCGGCCGCAGGGAGATCGTCATCCGCGCATACCTGCTCGGCCATCTCCAGTGACCAGCCCGCGAACACCGACAGCCGCCGTAGCAGTGCCTGCTCCGGGGTGCTCAGCAGGGCATGGCTCCAGTCGAGCGTGGCGCGCAAGGTGCGCTGGCGCGGCGGGGCGGTGCGGTCACCCGAGCCAAGCACGGCGAAGCGGTCGCCGAGGCGCCCGGCGATCTGCTCCGGGGAGAGCGCGCCGGCGCGCGCCGCGGCCAGTTCGATGGCCAGCGGAACGCCATCCAGGGCCCGGCAGATGGCGGTCACAGCCTCGCCGTTGTGCTCGGTGAGGATGAAACCGGGGCGCGCCGCCGCGGCCCGGTCCGCGAAGAGCTTGACCGCGTCGTATCGGAGCAGGACCGCCGGCTGCGCAGCCGGCGTCTCCGGGGGCACGGACAGCGGGGGGACCTGCCTGACCACCTCGCCCGGCATCCGGAGCGGCTCCTGGCTCGTCGCCATCACGCGCAGGAGGGGGGCGCTGGCCAGCAGCCGCTGGCAGAGGCGGGCGCAGGCCTCGATCAGGTGCTCGCAGTTGTCGAGCGCGAGCAGCATCCGGCGTGGTGCGAGCGCGTCAGCGAGGGTGTCGATCAGCGGGCGGCCGGGTTCCCCTGGCACGCCGACAGCCGATGCCACCCGCGAGACCACCAGCCGGGGTTCCCGCAGATCGTCAAGCTCGACCAGCCACACCCCGTCCGGGAAGTCGGCCGCGACGGCGGCGAGGACCTGCAGGGCCAGCCGTGTTTTGCCAATGCCGCCAGCACCACAGAGCGTGAGCGCCCGCGCGTCGTCAAGGACGTGACGCAGGTCGCCGAGTTCCTGCTCCCGCCCGATGAACCGATTCGGCTCCTCGGGCAGGTGAACTGATATCTCGGTATGTGTCATATGCCTAATGAAGGGTTACGCCGCTCACCACAGTGTCGCACCGCCAACGGCTCGTGTCCCGGGCCGTTCTGCTTAGTGAGGGAACTGTGATGTCGCCGCATAACGGCGTGGTCAGGCTGCCTGGCCTGCTCATCTGACGGCACCGGCGGCCTTGGGTCCGTTGTCTATCGGTCTGGTTACGCCTGTCCGGTCTTGTTGCCTCGCGCAACTGTGAGTTGCTAGTTTCACGGCATGCCACAAGTCACGCCTCGTACCACGAACACGAGAACGAATCAGGGCACCGGCTGGCGGCGCCCGCTGCTGGTGGTCGCCTGCATCGGCCTGGCCGCCGCCGGGTGCAGCTCATCGTCGACTTCGTCGTCCCCGTCCTCGGCCCCTCCCAAGGGCACGGCGAACGTTGCCTACGCGTCCTCGCTTGCGTACCTCAACGAGAAGGTCGTCGGTCCCGCCTTCCAGAAGGCGGATGGGTATAAGTACTCAGGCCGGTCCGGAGCCTCCGGGGAGCTGTCCTCGAACATCGCCTCCGGGGAGATCAGCCCGAACGTCTTCGAGAGCGTCGGCGGGGACAACATCACGCCGCTGGAGCCCAAGTTCACCAAGTGGTACGTCGAGTACGCGTCGACCTCGATCGTTGTCGCCTATAACCCGGCCAGCAGGTACGCCAGCCAGTTCAAGGCCATCGCCAGCGGCACGAAGCCGCTGAGTAGTCTGTTCACCCTGATGGAGACGCCCGGCTTCAAGCTCGGCAGAACCGATCCCAACATTGACCCGCAGGGCCGGGCGTTTATCTACATGCTCGAGCTGGCCCAGGCCAAGTACGCGCTGCCGGCCGACACGGTCACGAAGATTCTCGGCGGCCCGCTGGCTTCGCCGAAGTCGTCTGAGATCTATGCCGAGGCCTCGCTCGACGCGACGCTACAGTCCGGCCAGCTCGACGCGTCAAGCGCATACCTGTCCCAGGCGATCCAGCTGCACCTGCCCTACATCAGCCTGCCAGCCGACATCAACCTGGGCAGCCCGGCGGATGCCGCGCAGTACCACAACGCGTCGATCACGATCACTGGCAACATGACCAAGCACGGCTCGCCGCTCACGATCGACATCACCACCATCGGCAAGCCCACCGCGGCGGGGACCGCTTTCGTCGCGTACGTGCTGTCTCCGGCGGGGCTGGCGCTGCACAAGCAAGGGGGATATACGCTGCTCACCCCGAAGCTGTTCGGTGCGGCCAGCGCGGTCCCTGCATCGGTGACGAGTGAGCTGGGCGGCTAGCCCGGCGGCCGCGGCCGGCGGCGCTGCCCGGGGGGCCCAGCCTGGGCCGCAGAGCCCTGGGCAGCAGAGCCCCTCCGGGCAGCGCGGGCCGGGGCCGCTGGACCCCGCGTCGGCAGCACCCAGGACGATCCGTTCTGTATCTGGGTTCGTTTCGGTGGCCGGTGCTGGCATCATCTGGGTCGCCCTGCTCGGCCCGGTGTTCGCACTGCTGACGCATCTGTCCTGGCACGCGATCGGAAGCTCGCTGTCCGCGCCTGGGGCGCTCGACCCGCTTGTCGTGTCGGTGGAATCGGGGGCCGTGACGCTGGCGGTGCTGCTGGTTCTCGGCACGCCGCTGGCCTGGATGCTGGCCCGTGGCACGCTCCCGTTCCCCAGGTTCTGGGAGGCCGGCGTGCTGTGCAGCCTGCTGCTCCCCCCGCTGGTGATCGGCCTGCTGCTGATCTTCATGGTTGGCCCGTACACCCCGCTCGGGAGTGCCCTCGGCGCGGTGCACCTTTCGGCGACCAACACGTTCCTGGCCCTGGTCATCGCGGAGGTGTACGAGTCGGCGCCGTATTACGTGCTGGGCGCGCAGGCGGCGATCGGCGCGGTGGACCCGCGGATGGAGGAGCAGGCTGCCCTGCTTGGCGACCGGCCGGCCCGGGTGACGCGCCGGGTGACGCTGCC
The DNA here is from genome assembly GCA_036803065.1 of Streptosporangiaceae bacterium. Classification (GTDB taxonomy): domain Bacteria; phylum Actinomycetota; class Actinomycetes; order Streptosporangiales; family Streptosporangiaceae; genus JAWWPY01. Next base: position 2,012 of record DAIRVB010000035.1, on the reverse strand, counting down.
GCTGGCTGGCCCCGGGCTGGCCATGGCCCTCGCGGTGGCCTGGGCGCGGGCCATGGGCGCGTTCGGCGCCGTCGTCATCATCGCCTATCACCCGTACGGGCTACCGTTGCAGATCTGGACGTCACTGCAGGAGACGGGCCTGGCCTCAGCGTTGCCGTTCGCCTTGGTCCTGCTGGTAGTCGCCCTTCCACTGCCGCTGGCCGCCTACATCTGGAGCGCACGTGCTCGAGGTCGACGTCGAGGTTGACCGCCGCGCCTTCACCGTGCGCGCCGCGTTCCAGGTGTCACCCGGTGAGCGCCTGGCGCTCTTCGGGCCGTCCGGTGCCGGCAAGACGACGCTCTTGGAGACCGTGGCCGGCCTGGTGCCGCGCGCCCGTGGCCGCGTCGTGCTGGCCGGGCGGGTGCTCACCCAGACCTGGGCGCCGCGCCGCGCTGTTCCGCCGTGGCGGCGCCGGGTCGGCCTGCTCCGCCAGGACCCCGGCCTGTTCCCGCACCTGAGCGTGCGGCAGAACCTGGCCTACGCACCGAGCGCGGACCCGTCCGGCGAGGAGATCTCGCGGATCGCCGAGCAGCTGGGAATCGGCGAATTGCTTGACGCCGTGCCGGCCAGGCTGTCCGGCGGCCAGGCGCACCGGGTCGCGCTCGGCCGGCTGCTGCTCGCCCATTGCGACGCGCTGCTCCTCGACGAGCCGTACACGGGCCTGGACGGCGGGCTGCGGCGGGTCCTTACCGACCTGGTGCGCTCGCTGGTCGCGGCCCGCCAGGTGCCTGCCGTGCTGGTGGCCCACGAACTCGCCGACGCGCAGGCGTTCGCGGACCGGCTCGCGGTGCTGGACCAGGGCCGGATACTTCAGGTCGGGGAACCCGACGAGGTGGTGCTCAGGCCAGTCAGCCAGCGGGTGGCGGAACTGGTGGGTTACCGCAGCTTCGTGCCGGTGACCGCGCCGGCTGGTGCCGTTGCCGGGGTGCATCCGGAGCGGGTGACCGTCGGCGCGCATCCCCGCCTCGGGGTCGTGCTGGCCGGCCCGGTCCTCGCCGGCCGGCCTTCTGGGGCGGGCTGGGAAGCGGACATCGAGGTCAGCGGCGTGATGCTGTCCTGTCACCTGGCCGACCGGCCGCCCATCGGCCAAGGCGATTTTCCGGTCACCCTGCTCGACCCACCGTGCTTCGGCCCGGATGGCGCGCTGCTGCCCCGTCCTGAGGTGTCCCGTCCCGGGGTGTCCCGTCCCGAACAGGCGAGCGCGTGAATCCAGGGAACGGCGAGGCCGCGGAAGCCAGCCCGGGCGCCGGTGCCGGCGTGCGCCTGCGGGTGGCCCGCCAGGCCCGTGGGTACTCACAGCAGCAGTTGGCCGGCATGGCGGGGGTGTCCAGGCAGGCAGTTTCCGCGGTCGAGTCCGGGCACTCGGACCCGTCGCTGCGGGTCGCCCTCACCCTGGCGGGAGCCCTCGGCATGACCGTGGAAGACCTGTTCGGGCCGGGCAGCCCGGCACCGACGGTCGCAGCCCGGCCAGTCGCGCCGCTCGGCGGTCGCGGGTCGCGGGTCGCGCTCGCCCCAATGGGCGACTCCTTCGTCGCGTTGCCGCTGTCCGCCGACTCCGCGGCCAGGGCCGGGTTCCAGCCGGCCGGCGGCCTTATCGCGGCGCCGTCCGGGCCGTCCGGGGTGCCTGCGCCGTCCGGGGTGCCCGCGCCGTCCGGGCCGTCCGGGGTGCCTGCGCCGTCCGGGGTGCCTGCGGTGGTGCGGCCGCTGGGCCCGCCGCGCCCGACCCTGGTGGTGGCCGGCTGCGACCCGGCGCTGCCGCTGCTCGAGACGCCGCTCTCGCTGCTCGACCCGCCGGTCGCGTTCACCTGGTGGCCGTGCGCCAGCGCGGAGGCGTTGCGCCTGGCCGAGCAGGGCCTGGTCCATGCGGCGGGCGCGCACCTGCGAGGACGTTCGGGGGAGTACAACACGGGACCCGCCCGGGAGCGGCTGCGGCGCGGCGGCGCCGAGGTGATCGGGTTCAGCTCCTGGCGGG
>DAIRVB010000034.1:0-14158 GCA_036803065.1 Streptosporangiaceae bacterium | reverse complement strand
TGCCCACTGGGCAGGTCACCCGAGCACTGGCCCTGCTGCCGCCGCGCCGGCGCGGACGCCCGCCACGAGCATCATCGTGGACGCCGAGGAGGCCCATGCGCCTCGGGCCGGCCGGAGAGATTGCCCGGGAACCTCGCGGCAGAGTGATTACCAGTAGCTAGAGATTACGGGCTAGTCGGTGCGGGAGGAGCGGGCTGCGGGGCATGAGCAGTGGCCGGCTGAAGTTCGCCGCCTCTCCCAGCCCGTTCTGCCAGTTCAGGGGCGTTGAGGGCCGTAACGGCCTGGCGGAGTTGGACCCGCTCCTTGGCTCAGGATGTGCCGCTGGGCGGCAGGACCAAACGCCGGCAGCGGAGCACGAGCCTCTAGACTCGCGTCCGTGAGCGCTGCCGCCCCCGCAGTCGAGATCAGTGGACTCGTCAAGCGGTATGGGCGGACCACCGCGGTGGACGGGCTCTCGCTGCGAGCCGAACGGGGAACAGTCACCGCGGTAGTGGGGCCGAACGGGGCCGGCAAGACCACGACGATCGAGATCTGCGAGGGTTACCGGCGCTGCGACGGTGGCACGGTCCGGGTACTCGGGCTCGATCCTGTCGCCGACGCCCGGGAACTGCGCCCTAAGGTCGGCGTGATGCTCCAGGCCGGCGGAATCCCGCCCACCGTGCGGGCCGGAGAGTACCTGCGGGTGCTCGCACGCTTCTATGCCCGGCCCATCGAGCCAGCGGTGCTGCTCGGCTGGCTGGGGCTCACGGGCTGTGTGCGCACGCCTTTCAAGCGGCTCTCGGGCGGCCAGCAGCAACGCGTTTCACTGGCGGCCGCCGTGATCGGCCGCCCTGAACTCGTTTTCCTTGACGAGCCCACCGCCGGGCTTGACCCGCAAGCACGGCACGCCACCTGGGATCTGATCGCCAGCCTGCGGGCCGCCGGCACCAGCGTGATCCTCACCACGCATTACATGGATGAGGCCCAGCGGCTGGCCGACCGTGTCGCCATCATCGACCACGGCCGGATGATCGTGGCGGGCAGCCCTGCGGACCTCACCGGCACCACCGGCCAGCTCCGGTTCCGGGCCGAGCCAGGCCTGGACACCGACGGGCTGCTCGCGGCCCTGCCACCGGGCACCGCCGCCAAGGAGTCCCCGGCCGGGCATTACATCGTCGAGGCGCATGACCGCGTCGACCCTCAGCTCCTGGCGGCGGTCACTGCATGGTGTGCCGAGCGTGGCGTGCTCGCCCAGGATCTGCGCATCGAAAGCCGCAGCCTGGAGGACGTATTTCTCGAGCTGACCGGGCGGGAGTTGCGTTCATGAGCGACGCCGTGCCTGCCAGCGGAGGCGGGCTGGCCGGCGAGAGCGGCGGGCCGGTGACGCGTGAGTGGCCAGCGCCGGCGCCCGGGGCGGCGCCGCTGGCCCGGATAGTCACCGCACAAGCGGGCCTGGAACTGCGCACACTTGTCCGCAACGGCGAGCAGCTGCTGCTCACCCTGATCATCCCGGTGCTGCTGCTGGCCGCGTTCAGCCTCGAGCCGCTGGTCAAGGTGGGGTCCGGGCCCAGGGTGGACTTTCTCGTCCCGGGGATCATCGCGCTGGCGGTGATGTCTACGGCATTTACCAGCCAGGCGATCGCGACCGGATTCGAACGCAGGTACGGGGTGCTCAAGCGGCTCGGCTCCACGCCGCTGCGGCGCAGTGGGCTGATCGCCGCCAAGACCATTACCGTGATTGGCGTCGAACTCGTGCAGGCCATCGTGATCATCGGGGTCGGCCTGGCGCTCGGCTGGCGGACGGTCGCCGGTCCGCTGGCAGCGGCCTGGGTGATGCTGCTGATCCTCGCGGGCACTGCCGCATTCAGCGGGCTCGCGTTGCTGATGGCCGGGACGCTGCGGGCGGAGGCCACCCTGGCTGCCGCCAACCTGGTCTACCTCGTCCTGCTCGGCGTCGGCGGGGTCATCTTCCCGCTGACAAAGTTCCCGGCCGGCACGCAGACGGTCCTGCGGCTGCTGCCGCCGGGCGCGCTCTCCGACGGCCTGCGCTCCGTGCTGCAGCACGGAGGCGGCCTGCCGCTCCGCGACCTGGCTGTGCTCGCCGTGTGGGCCGCCGTCGGCATCGGCCTCGCCGCCCGCCTGTTCCGCTGGGAATAACAGTCACAGCCAGCGGCCGGGCGCCTGCCCCGATCGGTGCGGCACTGCTTGGTGCGGTGCCACCCCCCGTGCTTGTCCTCACCGGGGTCATCTCGGTGCAGGTCGGCGCAGGACTGGCGGCCAGGTTGTTCACCGAGATCCCGCCCGCGGCAGTGACGGGACTGCGGCTGTGGAGCGCCGCCGCGCTGCTCGTCGTGGCCGGCTGGCGCGGGCTGGCCACGGCGGTCGGTGAACTGGCGCGCGGCCGGGGCTGGCGGGATGCGGCCGTGGTGGCGGCCTTCGGCGTGACGCTGGCCATCATGAACTTCTCGATCTACCAGGCCTTCGCCAGGATCCCGCTCGGCATCGCGGTGACCGTCGAGTTCCTCGGCCCGCTCGCGGTGGCGGTGGCCGCGTCGCGACGGGCGGTGGACCTGCTCTGGGTGACGCTGGCCGCGACGGGCGTAGTGCTGCTGGCCCGCACCGGGGGGACGGCCGAGCCAGCCGGCCATGGCGGCCGCGGCGTGGCGCTCGCCGGAATCGCCTTCGCATTGGTCGCGGCGGCCACCTGGGCCGCCTACATCCTGCTCAGCGCGGCGACGGGCCGGCGCTTCCCCGGATCCTCCGGGCTGGTGATCGCCATGGTGATCGCCGCCGTGCTGGTCACGCCCCCCGGAGTGATCGCTGGTGGGGCCGCCCTGCTGCGGCCGGGCGTGCTTGCGACGGGAGTCGCGATCGGGCTGTTGTCCTCGATCATCCCCTACTCGCTGGAACTGGAAGCGCTGCGCCGGATCTCGCCCAAGGTGTTCGGCATCTGGATGAGCCTGGAGCCTGCGGTGGCCGCGCTGGTCGGGCTGGTGATGCTGGGACAGGACCTGGTCGCCCGCGAGTGGGTCGCCATCGGCTGCGTGATGGTCGCCTGCGCGGGCGCGGCTCGCGGGGATCCCGTGGATCGGACCCAGCCTCCGCCCGCACCGTAGGCACCGCTGCCCGGCCTGCAGCCCAGGCACCGCAGGCCCGTCGCGGCGTGAAAGGCACCGTGGGATGCGGGCCGGCCGGGGCGCTTCTACCATAGGTGCGTGCCCGCCGACCGTACCCCACGCGATGACAGCCCCGATGTCCCCGCGCGGCCCCGGCTTTCCCCGGCGCCGCGGCGCTGGGCTGCGCCGCTCCTCGATCCCACCCCGGCCATCATGCGGCGGATGGCGCTGGCCGGGATTCTGGCCAACGCCGGGATCATCATGACGGGTGCCGCGGTCCGGCTCAGCAAGTCCGGCCTGGGCTGCCCGGACTGGCCGGAGTGCACCAGAAGCAGCCTGGTCGCCGCGCCTACGCGCGGGGATCCCATGTTCCACACCTGGATCGAGTTCGGCAACCGGACACTGACCGGTCTGCTCATGGTGATCGCCGTAGTGGTGCTCGTCGCCGCGTGGCAGTTCCGGCCAGGCGGCAGGCGCCGCCGGGAACTGGTCTGGCTGGCGGCCGGCCAGCCGATCGGGGTGGTGGCGCAGGCTGTGCTCGGTGGCATCGTCGTGCTGACAAATCTCAACCCGGCCTGGGTGTCGGTGCACTTCATGGTGTCGATCGCGGTCGTGGGCATCGCCACGGCGCTGTATGTCCGGTGCGCCGAGGGAACTGGGCCCGCCAGGTCGCTGGTGCGCATTGACCAGCGCATCATGGCCCGGGGACTGGTAGCGCTGGTGGCGCTCATGCTCGCGGCCGGGACCGTGGTCACCGGCACCGGGCCGCTGGCCGGCGCCGGCAACGTGCCGCGTTATCACCTGCCGCTGGAAGGCGTCACCCAGGCGCACGCTGATATCGGCTGGGCGTTGGGCATGCTGGCCGCCCTGCTGGCGCTCAGTTTGCAGCTGACGGGCGCGCCGCAGCGGGCGGCGCGGCTGGGCTGGGTGATGTTCTTCCTGGTCCTCGCGCAGGGGGCGATCGGATACAGCCAGTACTTCAGCGGGCTGCCGGCGGGCCTGGTCTGGGTGCACGTCTCCGATTCGGTGCTGATCTGGATCGTGGCGCTGCTGCTGATGTTCGCCACCCGTGACCGGGGCCCGGTCACGGAGGCGGCCGCCGGAGCGGCCAGCGAGGCGGCCGCCGCCCCGGCCGGCCACACCCGCCCGGTAGCAGCCACACCCGCCGGGTAGCAGCCGCACCCGCGGGGTAGCGCGTTAGCCGGTCTCCACGGTCGGCCCCTGACGGTGGCGGCCGAAGCCGGAGCCCGAGCGTGCCGCCCACGGCGGCTGGGGCGGCTCGGGCTGTTGCTTGAAGAAGGCGCCACGCGCGGTGGCCATCAGCCGCAGCAGCGTCCGCCGGCGCTCCTCGAACGGGCCTGGCGCGATCACGCCCCGCTCCTGGCGCAGGTGGGCCAGCGCGAGTTCGGTCGCCGCGAGCTGATAGTCCGCCATGGCCGTGGACGCGGCCCGGCCACCAGCGGATCGCGCCCACTGCCGGGCCGCCCGGCGTTCCCGCAGCGTGCTCAGCATCCGCAGATCGGCCTCGGTGACCAGGCCGGTGGGCTCATATACCGGGAGGAATCGCCAGATCAGCCGGACGATACGGCGCCTGTCCGCGATGATCACCCCGATGAGCCCGGCGAACACGCAGGCCAGGACCACATAGGCCATCCCGAGGCCGGCGAGGCCCTGCGCGGTGAGCGCGTTCCACAGCCCGTGCAGCAACATGGCCGTCAGCAGGCCGACCGCCACTGCCCACCGCCCATGCCGGTGGGTGGCCGCGTAGGCCACGCCGATCCCCGTCATCGAGGTGAAGATCGGGTGCGCGAACGGTGAAAGCACGCCACGCAGCACGAAGGTCATGCCGAGCAATTTCACCCCGCCCACCTCGGGCCGGACAAGCGCGTCGATGTAGTAGCCCAAGTTCTCGGTCATCGCGAAGCCGAGGCCCACCATGGCGGCATAAATGATCCCGTCGGTGGGCCCGTCCAGTTCCTGGCGCCGCCGCCACAGGAGCACGATCAGGACCAGGCCCTTCAGGGACTCCTCCACCACGGGCGCACCGAATGTCGCGGAGATGTACTGCCCGGTGGTATTGCCGAGGTCCGGCTGGGTGATGAAGAGCAGGCCGGCCGTGTTGATCACCGCCGCGAGCAGCGCGGCGATCCCCGCCCCCCACGCGAACGCGAAGACCAGGTTGATCCGCGGCTCAGGCTCGAGCCGGTCGACCAGCAGCACCAGGGCCACCAGCAGCGGGACCGGAAGCAAGGCAAAGGGCAGCGCGATAAAGAACGGCGCCACACTGTGACCTGCGGCATCCACGCTCTGCAGCAGGTCCGTGCCGAGCACGACCATCCCGCACCCGATCGCCAGCACGATGCCGGTGATGAGGCCCGCGCGCGGCCGGCCAGTGCCGCGCCCGGCAATAACCCCGCGGGGGTCGGAACCGGGCATGGGGGTGACCATGGCAGGGAGCGTACCCGCCGGCGACCTGAGCGTCGCGGCAGACAACCGGCGGTGAACAACCCGTGCCGGGCCGGCCGGCCATTGGGGGCCGGCGGGGGTATAGCGCACACTGGGGATAGGGTCGTGCCAGCGATCGAATGCTCGCCGCCGCGGGGGCTGGCGCGGGCCTGGAGAGGAGCCCTGATCCCACGGTGAGCAGCCCATCTGACACCACGCCATCTGGCCCGCTCGAGTGGACCGCGGCCGACGCGCGCGCCGTCGACCTCATCCGGGTCCTGGCCATGGACGCGGTGCAGGAGGCAGGTTCCGGCCATCCGGGGACGGCGATGAGCCTGGCACCCGCCGCCTACCTGCTCTACCAGCGCATCATGCGGCACGACCCGGCCGATCCGGGCTGGCCGGGCCGGGATCGCTTCATCTTGTCGTGCGGTCACTCCAGCTTGACCCTGTACATCCAGCTGTACCTGTCTGGCTACGGACTGACCCTCGATGACCTCCGGGCCTACCGGAAGTGGGGTAGCCGTACCCCGGGCCACCCGGAGCACGGGCTCACCCCGGGCGTGGAGACCACGACCGGTCCACTCGGCCAGGGCCTGTCCAACGCGGTCGGCATGGCGATGGCGGCGCGGCGGGAGCGCGGGCTGCTCGACCCCGCCCCAGCCCCCGGAACCAGCCCGTTTGATCACCACATATACGTGTTTGCCTCTGACGGCGACATCGAGGAGGGCATCAGCCACGAAGCGTCCGCCCTCGCCGCGCACCAGGATCTGGGCAACCTGGTACTGCTCTACGACGACAACAACATCTCGATCGAAGACAACACGAACATTGCCAAGTCGGAGGATGTCTGCGCCAGGTACGAGGCTTACGGCTGGCATGTGCAGCGGGTGGACTGGCGCCAGCCGGGCGGCTACAAGGAGGACGTCGACGCCCTGTACCAGGCCCTGATCACGGCCCGGAACCACACGGGGCAGCCGTCGCTGATCGCACTGCGGACGATCATCGCCTGGCCCGCGCCGCATGCGCAGAACACCGGTGAGGCACACGGGGCGGCGCTGGGCGCCCCTGAGGTCGCCGCGACCAAGCAGATCCTGGGCTTCGATCCGGCGGTGTCGTTCCCCACCGAGGACGCGGCGCTCACGCACGCGCGCAAGGTCATGGACCGCGGCAAGCGGCTGCGGGCGGAGTGGGACGAGTCCTTCGGCGCCTGGACGGACGCCAATCCGGAGCGGGCCGCACTGCTGGACCGGCTCAGGGCCAGGCGGCTGCCGGAGGGCTGGACCGACGGCCTGCTGACCTTCCCGGCCGACGCCAAGGGAATGGCCACCAGAAAAGCCTCGGGCGAGATACTCAACGCTCTGGCGCCCGTGCTGCCGGAACTCTGGGGTGGCTCGGCCGACCTGGCCGGTAGCAACAACACCACGATGAAGGGTGAGCCGTCGTTCATCCCGCCGGAGCACCAGACCGCGATGTTCCCGGGCAACGAGTTCGGCCGCACGCTGCACTTTGGGATCCGGGAGCATGCCATGGGCGGCATTCTCAACGGGATCGTGCTGCACGGGCTCACCAGGCCGTACGGGGGGACCTTCCTGGTGTTCAGCGACTACATGCGCCCGTCCGTGCGGCTGGCCGCGCTGATGGGCGCGCCGGTGACCTACGTCTGGACGCACGATTCCATCGGGCTCGGTGAAGACGGGCCCACTCACCAGCCGGTGGAGCACCTGTGGGCACTGCGCGCCATTCCCGGCCTCGACGTGGTGCGCCCCGCCGACGCGAACGAGACGACGGTGGCCTGGCGGACGGTCCTCGAGCACACCGACCGGCCCGCGGGCCTGTGCCTGAGCCGGCAGAACCTGCCCGTGGTGGACCGCTCGCCGGACAGCCCGGAGGGCCTGGCCAGCGCGGAGGGAACGGCCCGCGGAGGCTATATCCTCGCGGAGGGCACCGGTGGCCAACCCGACGTGATAATCATCGCCACGGGCAGCGAGGTGCAGATCGCGCTGGCCGCCCGCACCGCCCTGCAGGACGATGGAATTCCGACCAGAGTGGTTTCCATGCCGTGCGTGGAATGGTTTGCCGGTCAGGATGCGTCTTACCAAGAGGAAGTACTGCCGCCGGGGGTCCGGGCACGAGTCAGCGTCGAGGCTGGCATCGCGATGGGCTGGCGGGCGTTCGTGGGAGATGCAGGCGAGTGCGTCAGCCTTGAGCACTTCGGGGCCTCTGCCGCGGGCGCCACGCTGTACAAGGAGTTCGGGTTCACATCGGACCGGGTGGTGGCCGCCGCCCGGTCAAGCCTGACCCGGCTGAGCACCGCACGGGACTGACAAGCAAGGAGCCAGGAGTCATGACCTCCCAGCCACAGGACAAGCTTTCCCAGCCGGACGACATCCTCGCAGCGCTGACCGCCTTGGGCGTGGCGATCTGGCTCGACGACATCAGCCGGGAGCGGCTGACCACCGGGAACCTCGCGACCCTGGTCCGCGACATGCACGTGTCCGGGGTCACCTCCAACCCGACGATCTTCGCGCACGCGGTGAGCACCGGCACCGCCTACGACGCGCAACTCGCGGACCTGGCTGTGCGCGGAGTGCACATCGACGAGGCCGCGCGGGCGATCACGACCTACGACATCCGGTGGGCCTGCGACGTCCTGCGGCCGGTCTACGACTCGACGGACGGCGTCGACGGGCGGGTGTCCATCGAGGTCGACCCGCGGATCGCCAAGGACACCGCGAAGACCATCGCCGAGGCCCGGGCATTGTGGTGGCAGGTGGACCGGCCGAATCTGTATATCAAGATCCCGGCGACCCTTGAGGGCCTGCCCGCGATCACCCAGTGCATCTCGGAGGGAATCAGCGTCAACGTGACGCTGATCTTCTCGCTGGAGCGCTACGGGCAGGTCATCGACGCCTTCATGGCGGGCCTGGAGCAGGCGGCCACGGCCGGTCATGACCTGGCTCCCATCGGTTCGGTGGCGTCCTTCTTCGTCAGCCGGGTCGACACCGAGGTGGACCGGAGGCTGGACAAGATCGGCACGCCGGAGGCGGCCGCGCTGCGCGGCAAGGCCGCGATCGCGAACGCCCGGCTCGCCTACGAGCTGCACGAACAGCGGATCGCCAGTCCCCGGTGGGTGGCCTTGGAACAGGCCGGCGCCGCACCGCAGCGGCCGCTGTGGGCCTCCACCAGCACGAAAGACCCAGCTTATGAGGACACCATGTACGTGGTGGAACTTGTCGCGCCCGGCACGGTGAACACCATGCCGGAGGCCACCTTGCACGCCACCGCCGCCCACGCCGTGCTGCGTGGCGACACGGTGCGGGGCACCTACGACGAGGCCAGGCAGGTGTTCACCGATCTCGCCGCGCTCGGCATCTCCTACGACGACGTGGTCGAGGTGCTCGAGGCGGAGGGCGTGCAGAAGTTCGCCACGTCGTGGCATGAGTTCCTGGAGACGATCGAGACCAACATGGCGGCGGTGGCCAAACCATGAGCACCGGGCCGCCCGGCGGCACGTGGGCGCATGCCCGGGCGCCTTCGGTGACGGTGCAGACGCGCAGCACCGCGGTGAATGAGGCGACGGGGCAGGCGCTCGGCAAGCTGGCCGGGGACGGGGTACCCGGCGCGCTGGCCGCGGGCGACCCCACCCTGTGGGGCCCGGCCGCCGAGCAGGAGGCCTCGATCAGGCTCGGCTGGCTCCAGGCACCTCAATTCTCCCGTGAGCTGCTGCCGGAGATCGGCGAACTGGCGGAACGGAGCCGGGCGGACGGCCTTGACCACGTGGTACTGGCCGGAATGGGTGGCTCGTCGCTCGCCGCAGAGGTGATCGCCAGGGCCGCTGGGGTGCGCCTCACCATCCTGGACACCACCGACCCGCACCAGGCCGCCCGGGTGCTCGGCGACCGGCTTGGCCGCACGCTCGTCGTGGTGGCCAGCAAGAGCGGCGGCACCGTCGAGACCGACAGCCACCGGCGCATCTACGAGCAGGCCTTCGCCGCCGGGGGGATCACCGGTGGCGACCTGAAGCGGCGGTTCATCGTGGTGACAGACCCCGGCTCGCCCCTGGAGAACACCGCCCGCGCCGCCGGTTACCACGTGGTGCAGGCCGATCCCTACGTGGGCGGCCGGTACAGCGCGCTGACCGCGTTCGGCTTGTTGCCCGCCGGGCTGGCAGGCGCTGACGTGAGCCGCCTGCTGGACGACGCGGAGGGCGCGCTTTCCGAACTGTCCAGTGTGGACGGCAATCCGGGCCTCACCCTCGGGGCAGCACTTGGCGGTTATGCGCTGGCCGGTCACGACAAGGCAGTGCTCGCCGAGGCGGACTCGACGATCCCCGGATTCGGCGACTGGGTCGAGCAGTTGCTCGCGGAGTCCACGGGCAAGCAAGGCCGCGGCATCCTGCCGGTCGTGGTGCCCAGCGAGGATTCGCCAGGCTTCTCCCCCGGCCCGGACATCCACCTGATCGGCCTGGGCGCACCCCGGCGGCCGGTCGACACCTCGGTCCACGGGCCGCTCGGCGCGCAGTTCCTGATCTGGGAGTACGCCGCGGCGGTGGCCGGCCGGCTGCTCGGCATCAACCCCTTCGACCAGCCGAACGTGGCGGAGTCGAAGGAGAACACCACGACGCTGCTGGCCGAGGCCGGCCATGGCCCGCTGCCCACCGGCCGGCCCGCGTTCGTGGACGGCGCGGTCGAAGTACATGCCGAGCCCGACGTGCTCAGGGACGTGACTGACCTGGCCGGCGTGTTCGACACACTGCTCTGGTCGCCGCCACGGGGCGGCTACCTGGCGATCATGGCCTATCTGGACCGGGTAGGAGACGGCGCGGCGGCCAAGCTGCGCGATGCGCTGGCCGCCAGGACCACGCACCCGGTGACTTTCGGCTGGGGACCCCGGTTCCTGCACTCGACCGGCCAGTATCATAAAGGCGGCCCGCCCACTGGTGTGTTCCTGCAGATCACCGGGGCCGTCCAGCGTGATGTGGAGGTGCCCGGCCAGCCCTTTACGCTGGGTCGGCTGCAACTCGCCCAGGCGCTCGGCGACCTGCGCGCACTGCGCGAGCTCGGTCGGCCCATTGTCCGATTGCACCTGCACGACCGCGCCAGCGGCATCGCCCAGCTGCTCGCGGCCGCGAGCACCAGCGCCACAGGAGCATATGCATGACGGTTAACCCGCTGCGGGATCCCCGGGACCGGCGGATCCCCCGCGTCGCAGGCCCCTGCGTGCTGGTCATGTTCGGCGTGACTGGCGACCTGGCCCGCAAGAAGCTGATGCCCGCCATTTACGACCTGGCCAACCGTGGCCTGCTGCCGCCGGGTTTCTCGCTCGTCGGCTTCGCCCGCCGTGACTGGGAAGACGAGGACTTTGCCCAGGTCACGTACCAGGCAGTCAAGGAGCACGCGCGGACGCCGTTCCGCGAGACGGTCTGGAACCAGCTGTCCGAGGGCGTCAGGTTCGTGCCGGGCGAGTTCTCCGACGACGATGCTTTCGACCGGCTGGCGCAGACTGTGCGGACTCTGGACGCCGAGCGCGGGACCGGTGGCAACTATGCCTTCTACCTGTCCGTCCCGCCGAAGTTCTTCCAGGTCGTGGTCGAGAAGCTGAAGCGGTCCGGGTTGTCGTCGGCGGGCGAGCCCGCCCCGGGACGGCCGCGGCCGTGGCGGCGGGTAGTGATCGAGAAGCCGTTCGGTCATGACCTGCCCAGCGCGCAGGAACTCAACGGCCTCCTCAACGACGTGTTCGGGCAGCATTCCGTGTTCCGCATCGATCACTACCTCGGCAAGGAGACGGTGCAGAACATCCTCGCGCTGCGCTTCGCCAACACCTTGTACGAGCCGATCTGGAACCGCGGCTACGTCGATCACGTGCAGATCACGATGGCCGAAGACATCGGCATCGGCGGACGGGCTGGCTACTACGACGGGATCGGCGCCGCGCGGGACGTGATCCAGAATCACCTGATGCAACTGCTGGCCCTGACCACGATGGAGGAGCCCGTATCGTTCGACGCCGACTCCCTGCGGGCGGAGAAAGACAAGGTGCTCTCGGCGGTCCAGCCTCCGGAAGACCTGGCCGCCGGGACGGCGCGCGGGCAGTACGCGGCCGGCTGGCAGGGCGGTGTGGAGGTGCCAGGATTCCTGCAGGAGGACGGCATCCCGGCCGACTCGCGCACGGAGACCTACGCCGCGGTCAAGCTCAGCGTGGAGACCAGGCGCTGGGCGGGAGTGCCGTTCTACCTGCGCACCGGGAAGCGGCTGCCGCGGCGGATGACGGAGATCGCGATGATGTTCCAGCGCGCTCCGCACCTGCCGTTCTCTGCGACCGACACCGAGGAACTGGGCCAGAACGCGCTGGTCATCCGGGTACAGCCGGACGAGGGGGTCACCGTCAGGTTCGGCTCCAAGGTGCCGGGCTCGGCCATGGAGGTCCGGGACGTGAACATGGACTTCGCCTACGGCGAGTCGTTCACCGAATCCAGCCCCGAAGCATACGAGAGGCTCCTGCTGGACGTCCTGATCGGGGATCCCCCGCTGTTCCCGCAGCACAAGGAGGTCGAGCTGTCCTGGACGGTGCTGGACCCGATCGAGGAATTCTGGGCCAAGCACACCAAGCCAGAGCAGTACCCGGCCGGGACGGCGGGTCCGCCCTCAGCGGATGAGCTGATGGCCAGGGACGGACGGGCGTGGCGCCGGCTGTGAACACGGCAGCATCGACGAGACGAGGCCATGCATGATGATCGACCTGGCCCAGACCAGCACCGGCCAGATTCACGACGCCTTGAGGCAGGCCCGCCAGCGACTCGGCGGCCCAGCCAGCGGGATGGTGCTCACCCTGGTCATCGTGACCGACGAGACCGCGCAGTATGACGCGGTACGAGCGGCGAGCGAGGCAGCGCGTGAGCATCCGTGCCGGGTCCTCGCGGTGATCATACGGCGGCCGGAATCGGGCTCCCGCCTGGACGCCGAGATCCGGGTGGGCGAGGCCAGCCCAGGCGAGACGGTGCTGCTGAGGATGTACGGGCCACTCGGCCAGCATGCGGATTCTGTGGTGCTCCCGTTGCTGATGCCGGACACTCCGGTGGTGACCTGGTGGCCGGGAATCCCCCCGAAGGTACCCGCCACGGATCCGCTCGGCGCCCTGGCCCAGCGGCGGATCACCGACGCCGCGGCGGCCGGCGAGCCCCGGCATTGCCTGGAGACGCTGGCCCGTGGCTACCGGCCCGGTGACACCGACCTCAGCTGGACGAGGGCCACCTCCTGGCGGACGCTCCTCGCGGCCACCCTTGACCAGCCGCACGGCACGATCATGGGCGGCGTGATCGCCGCGGAGCAGGGTAACCCGAGCGCGGACCTGATCGCGTCGTGGCTGTCCACGCGGCTCGGCGTGCCGTTCGAGACCGAGGTATCCGCGGGCCCGGGCATCACCGGCGTCACCTTCGCCACCGCGGACGGCGACATCTCGCTGACCCGGCCGGATGGGAGGGTGGCTCTGCTGCGCCGGCCCGACCAGCCTGAGCGCAAGGTATCGCTGCACCGCCGGGAAACATCCGAGTTGCTTTCCGAGGAATTGCGCCGGCTGGACCCTGACGAGGTCTACGCCGAGAGCATCGCGCCCCTCGCTACCGAGCTCGCGCCGGAGCCTGGCGGAGCGAAGCGAGTGAGCGGCCGCCGGCGGGGCCCCGAGGGTGCCGGGCAGACCGCAGGTGGCGGAACCCGGAAGTGAGCACCCCTGAAGTTGTCGTGCATCACGATGCGAGCCTGCTGGCCAAGGCGGCCGCCGCCCGCCTGGTGACCAGGCTGGTGGATGCCCAGGCGGCATCGGCGGCCGCCTCGCTGGTGCTCACCGGCGGCGGCATCGGCACGGCCATCCTGGCGGAACTGGCCGCCGCGCCAGCCCTGGGCGCCGTGGACTGGCGGCATCTGGATATCTGGTGGGGTGACGAGCGGTTCCTGCCGTCCGGGCACCCGGAACGCAACGAGGCGGCCGCCGAGCAGGCCCTGCTGCGGTTCGTGGACACCGACCCGCAGCGGGTACACCGCATGCCCGGAACGGACGGGCCGGACGGCGACGATCCCGAGGCGGCCGCGGCCACGTACGCGGCAGAGTTGCGCAAGGCCACCAGGCCTGAGGACCACGGCCCGGTGCCCTCGTTCGATGTCCTGCTGCTCGGCATCGGCCCGGACGCGCACGTCGCGTCCCTCTTCCCGGGCATGCCGGCGCTCTACGACGAGCGGCCGGTGGTCGCGGTCCGGGGTGCACCCAAGCCGCCGCCAACCCGGCTCACGCTCACCCTGCCGGCCATCCGGTGCGCCCGTGACGTGTGGGTGCTCGCGGCCGGGCCGGAGAAGGCCGGGGCGGTGCGGCTGGCGCTGTCCGGCTCCGGCCCCGTCCAGGTACCTGCCGCGGGTGCGCGCGGACGGCAGCGCACCCTGTTCCTCCTGGACAAGGCCGCGGCGAGCCAGTTGCCGCCTCAGCTCAACCGGATCGCCTCACCCTGAGTCTCGGTATCCCGAGGCACCCTTTCCAAAGGCCCCGCTTCCGAAGGCTCCGCATCCGACGGCTCCGCATCCGAAGGCTCCGCATCCGATGGGCCCGCATCCTGGGGCTCTGCTTCTGGA
>DAIRVB010000033.1:11027-14185 GCA_036803065.1 Streptosporangiaceae bacterium | reverse complement strand
ACTCGGTGAGGCAGTCAGGGACGGCTGCCTTCGGCCGCTCAACGACTTCTTCAGCCCGGGCGAGCTGGCCAGCTGGCGCGGCCTGGCCATCGGCGCCTCGTTCGACAGTTACCGGCTCGGCGGGCACCAGTGGGCGCTGCCACTCGACGCGGCCGCCCAGGTATCGGTCTGCCGCCCGGAGATGCTGGACGAACGCCCGGCGAGCTGGGCCGAGGCCGGCCAGGTGGCCCGGGCGCAGCGCACCGTCCTGTGCCTGGGCGGGCCGCAGGCGCTCCTCATGCTCGCCGCGATCTGCGTGGCGTCCGGCACCCCGCCCGCCACGGCACCCGGGGAGTTCGTGCTCGCCACGGCGGGCGGCGGCGCGCTCGACGTCATGGCTGACCTGCTGGCGCACGCCGACCGGGAGATGTCCGCGGGCAACCCGATCGGCGTGCTCGACGCGATGGCGGCGCCCGGCGGCCCGTCCTACTGCCCCCTCGTGTATGGGTACGTGACCTATCACCGCCCGGCTCCCCCGCGGCGGCGGCTGGCGGCGTTCGATGCCCCGGCCGGGCCCGGCGGCATCGGCAGCGTGCTGGGCGGTACCGGCATCGCGGTGACCCGGTCCTGCACGCAGCCGGGCGCGGCGGCGGGCCAGCTGCGCTTGCTGCTGTCCGAGCAGGTGCAGGTCGGCCTGTACGGCGAGCTCGGCGGCCAGAGCTCGCTCCGGCAGGCCTGGCGCGGCAGCAACAGCAACAGTGGCGGGCCCGATGGCGGGTTCTACGGCGCCACCCGGCGCACTGTCGAGAGCGCCTGGGTGCGGCCTCGTTTCGCTGGTTACCCCGCGTTCCAGGCGGCGGCCTCGGCGGTCCTGCGCGACGGCCTGCTCGGTGGCGATGATCATGGTGTCATACTGCGGAAGGTCAACGAGATGTACACCAGGGCGTGGTCCGATGACTGATGCCGGGTACCCCAGCACCGTCCGCCCCGACCGGCGGACGACGGAACGTTGTGCTGGCGATCTTTCAGCGGCGGGCGGCGTCCGCGCGGTGGTGCTCGACGATGGCAGCGAACGCGGCATCCGTGTTCTCGAGTTCCGTACCGGCGGGGGGCTGCGTTTCGACGTGCTCGTGGACCGGGCCATGGACATCGGCCCGGCTGAGTTCGACGACATCAGCGTCGGCTGGCGGTCCGCTACCGGGTTCCGCCACCCCGCCCTGCACGAGCACGCCGACGAGGAGGGCCTGTCCTGGCTGCGGAGCATGTCGGGCCTGGTCGTCACCGCGGGGCTGGATCACACGTTGTTCGGCGGGACCGTCGGCTCGGAGCAGTACCACTACCCGCCGAGGCAGACCGTCCGGCACGGGCTGCACGGCCGGATCGCGAACATCCCCGCCCGGCTCACCGGCTACGGCGAGCGGTGGGACGGCGATCGCTGCGTCCTGTGGGCGGAAGGCGAGGTCCGGCAGGCCGCGATCTTCGCCGAGCACCTGGTGCTACGGCGGCGGATCGAAGCCGACCTCGGCGGCACCGAGATCCGGCTCACCGACAGGGTGGTCAACGCCGGCTTCGACCGGACGCCGCACATGTTCCTCTACCACATCAACGTGGGCTGGCCCCTGCTTGACCAGGGCACCCGCTTCGAGGCGCCTATCGCCGGCACCCCCTGGCGCAGCGACAGCGTCGCTGAGCAGGGCGTGTCCCACCTGCTGTTCCCCGGCCCGCAGGCGGGCTTCGTCGAGCAGGTCTACGAGCACGCCCTCACCCCGGACGCGGACGGGCGTACCCGGGTCCGGCTGGTGAACGACCACCTGGGCCGGAGCGTGGAACTCGACTACGACCCGGTGGCGTTCCCCGCGTTCTTCGAGTGGCTGAACCTGCGCGAGGGCGCCTACGCCGTCGGCCTGGAGCCCTCGACGCATCATGTGGCGGGGAACGCGGCCGCTCGCGCGGACGGGTCGATGATCTGGCTCGAGCACGGCGACCAGCGCAGCTACGACACGACGTTCCGGTTCAGCCGCCAGTAGATCTGCGGGCGGCAGACGTGCGCCCGGCTGACCTGCGGCCGGTAGACCTGCGGCAGGCCGGCCGGTTACCGCCAGATGGCGACGGGGGCGCCGGGCGCGTAGACGTAGCCTCCGGTGCCCTTGGCGGCGTTGGGGTCGGCGGACAGGTGGCTGTAGTCGATGCCGAACTGGTACTCGACGCCGGTCGCCACCCGATGCGAGGTCGGGTTGGGGGCCTGCAGCACACCCTGGTCGGTGAACGACCCGTCGCGGAAATAGAACTGGCGCGGGTTGATGATGAATCCGTCGGCACCGCCGATGATGACCCAGCTGATGATCGTGCCGCCGCTCTGGTCGCCCTGCGTATCCAGCATGGCGACGCGGGAGCCGGCGGGCGTGGTGTACCACGCCAGGGCGCTGGGATTGGGGTTGTCCGTGGCCTTCAGCGTGGCCTCGGCAGGAATCACCCCCTTCACCGCGTTCAGCCGGGCGGTGCTCTCATCGAGCAGGCAGGACGCGACGTTGATCCCGTCGATCGTTCCGCCGGAGTGGAAGGCCAGCGCGCAGACAGGCCGGCGCGCGGACAGCCATGCGGCGTCCTCAGCGAGAATGGCCGCCCGCTGCGACGGGGACCCGCTGGTGTAGTGGGCGAGTTGCACCATGTCGATGGCCGCGTCCGTGTTCTCCGTCCTGTCCTCGAAGCACTGCGTGATGGCAAGAGTTGTCTGCTGGCCGCCGCAGCTGGCCGGGGCGGGACTGTTCCTGGCCGGGTGACCGGGGTCGAACGGCTCGACGATGGGTGTGAACTGCGTGGACGACGCTGTGGTCGCGCCCGCCGTGCCGGACGGGCTGGCCGCCGGGCTGACCCCCGACTGGGCCGTCTGCGTTGAGCTGCTCCCGGCCGGGGCGGAGGAGCCGCCGCAGGCAGTAAGGCCGCCGGCCAGCGCTGCGGCCACCGCTACCTGGGCCAGCCTGATCCCACTCACGCGCATCTGGCCCATCGGGCCACCCCCGTCCCCACTGGTACTTCCCGCCGTGTCGATGGGGATGTTAGCGGGTCGCAGCGGAGACCGTGCTAGCTGACGCCGAGACTCGCGAGCAGGGCGGGCAACTGGCCCAGCGACGCGGCCATTCCCAGGGTGTCCTGGTACTCGCGCCAGTGCACGATCTCGC
>DAIRVB010000033.1:7066-10927 GCA_036803065.1 Streptosporangiaceae bacterium | reverse complement strand
GCTGAGGTGATGGCCCTCCTGGCGGCGACGAGCGACGCCGCGCTGCGCTCAGAATGGGACCGCGACCTGCAGGAGCGCGCGCTGGCCGTCGTCTTCAACGGGCTGCGCCCGGCATAACTGCCCGCTGCCCTGGCGCACCGCACCCGCGACAACGGCGATCGGCGCCTAGTGTCCTCCCGCGAGCGCCCGCAGGTAGCGGGTCGTGGTCTGGCGCTGGATGGCCCGGCCGGCCGGGCCGGCCGCTCTGGCCAGCCGGCTGGCCGGCCGTGAGAACGCCGTGATGGTGAAGCTGACCGTGCCATCCGCGTGGCGCTCGATGATGAAGGCTTCCTCGCCGCACTCCGGGTGCCCGGGCAGCGTGCCGTAGCCGAAACCCCGGCGGTCTGGCTCGTCAACGGCATACACCACCCGGCAGGGCGCGGTGATCCGGAGTGGCCCGGCACCCAGGCCCAGGATGAGCACCGCGCCAGGTTCGGCCCGGGCCGCTGAAGCACAGACACGCAGCCCCGCCCGCAGGTGCACCTGCCAGCTGAGCAGCGCGCTCGCGGCCCCGGCGAACGCATCTGGCCCGGAGCCGATCGCCGCAGTGCGGCGCTGGTGATGGTAGCCAGGCGGGAGCACGCCCGCGGTCCGGCCGGCCTCGCCGTAGGTGAGCCCGGCCGCGCTCAGGCGGGCCGCCACGGCGTCGGCCAGCAGAGTCAGCGCCATGACCCGGTCATGCATCGAGCAGACGCCATCTCGCCGCGTGCGTTCGGTTCAGCTGCGGGCGCGGGTCTTGCGGGCCTTCTCGGCGACGGTGCCGGCGGCGCTCTTCGCGGTCCCGGAGACGGTGTCCGCCGCCGAGGCGCTGGCCTGCCGGAGCGCCTGAGCCGTGTCACTGGCCGCTACCGTCTGCGCTGCCTCGCGGACCTTGCGGGGCAGGTCGGCCTGCTGCGCTGCCTCGCGCACCTCGCGGACCTTGCGGGGCAGGTCGGCGTGCTGCGCTGCCTCGCGCACCTTGCGCGGCAGGTCGGCCTGCCGGACACGGTCCGCGCCGGCCGCCGCCGCTGAGGCAATCGTCTCCGCCGCCCGCGGGCCACGTTCCCGGGCCAGCTCCGCGGCCGCTGCGCCGCCGGCCCGGGCCCGGGCCGGCAGGTCGAGCAGCACGCCTACGGCCGCCCCGGTGACCGCGCCGACAATCAGGCCCTTCCATACGTTGCGCATCTGAAGTCTTTCTGTTTAGATCAGCAGCTTTGCTCATGCCGCCGATAAACGGTACACGTCCATCCCGCGCGGCCTTGCGCACGCTGGACTGGAGGCTTCGCCTCTCAGCGTGAGCCACTGTCCCCGGACGTAGGTTCCAAACGCTATCCGCCGCACGATCACGGAGAGCTACTTGGAGGCCGCCAGCGCCGCGAGGGCTGCTTCTATCGCCTTCAGCCGCTTGCCCAGGGCGTCGATGTCACCCTTGGTCGCGCTCTGCTCCTCGGGCTTGAGCGACAGGATCAGGTGGCCGCCCGGCTCCATCCGGCCCGTCGCGATCTCGCTGATGTCGTCGCCGTTCTGCATCCGGATGGCCTGCTCAAGCTCGGTCGGCCGGAGCGACAAGTGCCGGAGTGCCTGCGGAATCAGGTGGCCGTCTTTGACTATGGTCGTGGCCTGGCCATCGAGCATGCGCGCGGCGCGGTCGCTGACGGTCCGCCACCGGTTGAGGGCCGCGTTGACGGCCACCAGGGTGATCGCCCCGATGACCCCGCCGAGGAGGCTCGTGTCGTTGCCGATGATGGCGTTCTGGATGACGTTGGACAGCAGGAACAAGACCGTGAAGTCGAACATGTTGAGAGTAGCCAGGTCCCTTTTCCCGGTCAGCCGGAACAAGATCAGGATCGTCGCGTACACCAGCACAGTCCGCAGGATCTTCTCGGCGATGGGGATCTGAACCACGAACATGTCATGCCACATGGGTGCACTCCTGATCGAGTCAGCGGAGCTATGGAACGCACCCGGTGGCCCGCTGACCGGGTGACGTCCGCCTGACGACTTTCGAACGATTACAGCAGCTTGCCAGCCGGCCGGCAGCAGAGTCCGGCCGAGCCGCGGCACCCGATTCCGGCTGACCGCCGATATCCCGAAGCTCTTGACAGCTGGCCCTCCGCACTTCTACCGTTCTACTAATATCATAGTAAAACGGTAAAGGAGTTCGCAATGCTCAGGATCGCTCTCCGCAGGCCCTGGCTGGCCCGTATCGGCACGGCCACCGCCATCGGCATCGCCACGATCGGCTTCTGGTCGCCCGTCATGGCGGCGCCGGACCACATGGCCGCCGTACCGGTAGCACCTCTCCAGCTGACGTTGCCGGCCCCCACCGGCCCGGACCACGTCGGCGTGGTCTCCCTGCACCTGATCGACCACGCCCGCCGCGACCCGTGGGTCCCGGCCCATCCGGTACGCCAGCTGATGATCAGCATCTGGTATCCGGCCAGCGACACTGCCCGTTACCCGGAGGCTCCCTGGCTGCCGCCGGCCGCCGCGGCCCACTTCCTCCAAGGCATGCACATTCCGCCGGCCCTGATCAGGCTGCCGCTGACCCACGGCCACGAGGGCGCACCGGTGGACCGGGGGGCCGGGCGCCTGCCCGTAGTGCTGTTCTCACCGGGGTCCAAAATGGACCGGAGCAGCGATACCGCGCTGGTCGAGGACCTGGCCAGCCACGGATATGCGGTGGTGACCATCGACCACACCCACGACGCGGGCGAAGTGCAGTTTCCCGATGGCCACGTCGAGGTAAGCACCCTGCCGCCCGACAGCGATGCGGTCAACACCGAGGCCACCGCAGTGCGCGAGGCGGACGTCCGGTTCGTTCTCAACGAGATAACCGCGCTCAATGCCGGGCACAACCCCGACGTCGGCCGCCATGCCCTACCCCGCGGCCTGGCTGGTGACCTGAACCTGGCGCGGGTCGGCATGTTCGGCTTCTCCATCGGCGGCGCCGCCACCGCCAGCGCCATGCACGACGACCCTCGGATCAAAGCCGGCATCGACCTGGACGGCACCGTCTATGGCCCGGTAGCTGCCACCGGGCTCGACCGCCCGTTCATGTTCATCAGCGCACAAGACAACGGCCGCAACGTCGACCCGACCTGGGCATCACTATGGGCACACCTGCGCGGCTGGCGACTCGACCTGCGGCTGGCTGGCGCCGAGCACCTGACCTTCAGCGATGGCGCAGTCCTCTACCCGCAGGCCGCCCACGCGCTGGGCCTCACCCCAGCCGGGCTGGCGCAGCTCGTCGGCACCATCAACGGCGAACGCGCCATAGCAGCAGAGCGAGCCTACGTCCGGGCCTTCTTCGACCTCTGGCTGCGCCACCACGACTCCCACCTGCTCGACAAGCCATCTCCCCGCTACCCCGCGATGACGTTCATCGCCTAGGAAGATGCGAAGGAAGCTCGCGATGGCCGCTCACATCGAGTGATTTGCGCAAGCGGAAGAAAGACCTCGTCAACGATCTCGGCGATGAGCCGGGCCGGGACCGATGTCGCGCCAAGGCAAAGCTCGCTGTGAAGAACATTGACCGGCAGGCGGCCGACCTGGGTGCTCAGGCTTCTGGTGTCGATCTCACCGCGCTGGTGTGCCCGGTGCAGGACGAGGTTCATCTGCTCGAAACCCTCAGCGGCGGCTTGACGCCGCAGGTACGCGGTCAGGTCGCCGCCGGGGTCAGGAACGATCTCCGCGGCGCGGCAGCGGCTGTTCATCGCGGTCAGGACGGCGATCACGTCTTCGCGCAGTCCGCCAGTGTCGATCGGCTGCACGCCCAGGGGAGCAACCCGCCGGTCGATCGCCGCCGCGAGGAGCTGGGTCCGGCTGGGCCAGCGCCGGTAA
>DAIRVB010000033.1:1215-6966 GCA_036803065.1 Streptosporangiaceae bacterium | reverse complement strand
CCGGACCAGGGATGATCGGTCCGGGGCAACCCGGCCCAGACGCGGACGTGGTTCCCGGTGGGATGCCAGCGGCCGAGGCCGCGCACATCCTCCTTGATGGGCTCCGCGACCAGCGCTTCTACATCTTCACGCACCCAGAGATTGTCCGTCAGGAGGCCGAGACACGGATCGCATGGATGGTTGAGAACCTGACTCCTGCCTATCGTGGCGCTGGGAAAAGTCATGGTCTGTGACGCCGTCTCATCACTCGAGGCGAAGTCAGATGCGGCGGGCCGGCCGGTACACGCGGGTCCCGTCAGCCTGGTAGTCGAAGGTGAATCCGGTTTCCCGGAGGTAGGGAAGGACCGTCTGTGGGGTCCCCGGCCACAGAAGCAGCCAGCCGATATCCATCTGGCGGGCGTTCAACCGCGCCGCCGGCAGCGTCGTCGATGGCACGTCCTGGCAGACCTGCTGGCCGGCGTTCTGGCGCGGCTTGCACTCGGCCCTGATGAGGCCGGCGTAGAACGGCTCTCTCTTGATGCGGTCGAGCGTGGGAATCGGCATCCTGGACACGAACGCGACGGCGCGCGGGTGGCCATCGGCAGTGGCGAGCACCTGGGCCTCAGGATTGAAGGGCTGCCCCTCCCCGTTCAGTAGCAGGCCGTTCCTTATGCCAAACGGGACGTCGACGACGATCGAGGCGGAATGGTCGGCGGCGATCGGGCGGTCGAGGGCCGGCAGCGACGTGGGCATGGTGCCGACGTCGTTGGCGCTGCCGACGTCGTAGTTACCCGCCCAGCCTGCCTCGAGTACCACGAGGATCAGGACAGGCATCAGGACGCGTGGCGCGTTATCGCGCAGCCACTCCACCCCGCTTCCGGCGAGAAGCGCGGCGGGCGCAATGCCGAGCATGGTGATCCGGGCCGCCTCGCGGAAGCCCTCCAGACCAGGTACGCGGATGAACCAGCTATATGGCATGATCGCCGACATCCGCACGCCGCTCCATACCTCCGGGGCCGGTACGAACACATGGTTGCCGATCTTGAGGGTGGCACCGACCGCCAGCACCGTACAGCCTAGCCACAGCGCTGCGAGCAGCCGTGCGTTACGACGTGGCCAGGAAATGACCAGCCCGATCAGCGCGAGTGCCGTCAGAGCCAGGCCGAAATCGGCGATGCCGTCGCCAAGGCCGCCGTGGTAGGTGATGAAGTTCAGGCGGGACAAGCCGAACTGGTATACCCGCGGGGAGAGAGCGAACATGTCAGGAAACGGGACGCCCGAGTTAATGTAGTCGCCGGCGATCGCGCCCGCCGGCGGCGACGCACCGCCGGTCCTCGCCTGCTGCACGATGGCGATGATCTGCGGGCTGGCGAGCACCACGGACACCGCCCCGGCCAGCGCCACCGGCCATGCCCTGGCCACGGATGCCCGTAGGAACGTTCCGGCCCGCTCCGCCGCACTGGCCGCTTCCGCAGCCGCTGCCTGCGCCGGGCGGCTAGCCCGGGCGGGGCCGAGAAGCAGCCACGGCAGCAGGGCCGTCACGACCACTATGGTCACCAGGATGTCCATTTCCTGGTCGGTCAGCAGCGCCCCGGCCATGACCGCACCGAGGATCACCGCCTGACGCCAGCCGGGCCGCCGCCGCAGGCGCACAGCCGCCTCCAGCGCCAGCGGGATGAACAGGACCCCGGCCGCCAGGTTCAGGTGATACCAGGAGCGCCAGACGAGCATCGACGACAGGCCGAAGAACGCGCCCGTCGCGATCGCACCCAACTGTGAGGGCAGCCATAGCCGCCCGACCCGGTACATCGCGTAGCACAGCAGTCCCGGCATGAGCACGGACAGCAGGTTGTAGGAGACGGAAGGGCCCAGGACGACGGTGATGGGCGTCATCAGCACGCCTTCGAGCGGCATCAGGGCGTGGTACCCGAGTTGCACGCCGACCGGGGCCGCGATGTCGCGGGTGAACCACGGGTTGGACAGGTGTTCAACCTGCCTGGCGACCCATGCGAAGCCCCACACGTAGGAGCCTGCGTCGCGGCTGTACGGCAGTTTATGTGCGACCAGGTAGGTGACCCGCGGCCAGCTGAAGACGATCCCGGCAACGATGTAGGCAGCGATGACGGCCAGGTGCACGCGGACCGGGCGGGAAGCGATAACGCGCAGCGCCGGCCGCCTGCTCTCGGGGGAACGCACCGGATCAGCGGCGAGGTCGGTCCGGGCCCGCTCCTGCCCGAAGGCGAATATTGCGCGCACTGGACGGCGTTCTCCTGTCCCTCATCCGGGTCGGCGGTATAGGCATAACCTGAGGTCACGCGCAGCCAGTTGTACGGCATCGCCGGTGTGGCTGCAACGCCAAGGCCAAACTGGCGTACGGAATGCGTAAAGACCGTGCAAAATCTCCGAAATCCGCCCATCGGCCATCCCGGCTTCACCAGCGTCGGAAATGCCTGGTCAACTGGGCTGGCCCGCGGCCCCGGCCGCTGGGGTGCGTGCTTCGCATAGGTTTGGGCAGCGGAACGCGCGTACCTGGGGTACGTACGTGCCCGGCGAAATGTCACCGCATGTCCTAAGAGAGGAGCAGAGCAGGGTGCAGACGTTCATCGTTAACTACGGATACCTCGCGATCTTCATCTTGATGCTGGCCGAGTCCGCGTGCATCCCCGTGCCCTCTGAGCTCACGATGCTGTTCGGCGGCGCACTGGCCGGCGGCGCGGTCGCCGGGGCTCACCTGAACCTGATCCTCGTCGTGACCGCGGGAGTGGCAGGCAATGTCGTGGGCAGTTACCTCGCCTGGGGCATCGGCCGCTACGGCGGCCAGACGGCCTGGCGCCGCTGGGGACGCTACATCCTGCTCCGCGAAGAGGACGTCGACCGAGCCGAGCGCTGGTTCGACCGCCACGGGACCAAGGCCGTGTTCTTCGGCCGCCTTCTTCCGGTGATCCGCACCTTCATTTCGCTGCCTGCTGGCTTCGCGAAGATGCCACCCGTCCGGTTCGGCATCTATACCGTCGCTGGATGCATCCCGTGGACGCTGGCCCTCGGGTGGGCCGGCTACGCCGTGGGCACCAACTGGCAGTCCATCGCCAACGCATTCCACGGCCCCACCTACGCGATCGCCGCGATCGTTGTCGTCCTCATCGTGATCGGCCTCGTCGTGCTCGGCCGCCGCCGCCGCCATGAAAACGCCGCGAGCAAGGATCACCAGGACCAGGAGCCGACCAGCACCAGCACCCCATCGACCCCGGTTTCCTGACGGATCGCCGTCAGCTACTCCCCCGTCTCGCCGTCGGCGAGTTCGCTGACGATGTCGAGATGGCCGACGTGGCGCGCGTACTCCTGAAGCAGGTGGAAGAGGATCCGCTCGAGCGCCGGGGGGTCGGCTCCGTCCCAGCGCTCGCCAGGCTGGCCGATGTCAGCCAGGTCGTGGGATTCGACGATGGCCCTGGTCCGCGCGGCCTGCTCGTCCAGCGTGGCTACCAGTCCGGCGAGCGTCTCGTCGGCGGCGACGTACCAGCGGCCGTCCCGGCTGTCGGCCCAGGGGTCGGTGACAGCGCGGCCTTCGAAGCCCCACTCAAGCCACCGCCTCTCCACCTGGGCAAGATGCTTGACCATCTCGATGGGTGCCCAGCCGGACGGTAGGCGGCTGCTGCGCAGTTCGCCGCCGGGCAGGCTGTCGAGCTTGCTCACCAGCCGGGAGCGAAAGTAGTCGAGGTACCCGAGGAATACCTCGGCGCGCGACGACACGGGAGCGGTGGGTTCCGGAAAAGGGATACTCATGACGCCAAGCCTGGCGCACCACTGCGTCGCCCGGGCCGAGAAGGCCTGCGGCGGCCGTTCTAAGCTGCGATGCACATGACTGCCCCAGCCCGTCCGGGTCCGGCACCGCCGGCCCGTGCCCTCCACCGCGGCCCCGTCCTCGCCGCGCTGATGGTGACCATGGCGCTGTCCGCCATGGACAACACGGTCGTGGCGACCGCGATCCCGCAAGTAGTACGGGATCTCGGCGGATTTTCGCTGTTCAGCTGGGTATTCTCGGCGTACCTGCTGACCCAGACGGTGTCCATCCCGGTATACGGGAAACTGGCTGACCTGTGGGGGCGCAAGCCGATCCTGCTCGCGGGGACCGTCGTGTTCCTCACCGGCTCCGCGCTGTCGGCCTTGGCATGGAACATGGTGAGCCTGATCGCGTTCCGCGGCCTGCAGGGGCTCGGGGCTGGCTCGATCATGGCGACCGTCAACACGCTCGCCGGTGACTTGTACGACCTGGAAGAACGGGGCCGGGTGCAGGGCTGGCTGTCCAGCGTGTGGGGAATCTCCGCGGTGCTCGGGCCCACTCTCGGCGGGTCGCTGGCCCAGTACGCCTCCTGGCGGTGGATCTTCCTGATCAACTTGCCCGTGGGGGCGGTGGCGATCGCCCTTATCGCCCGGTTCCTGCACGAGCGTGTCTCCCGGTCACGGCACCGGATCGATGTCCCCGGGGCGCTGCTGATGCTGGTGGCCGCGGGCGCTCTGGTGTTCGGGCTGTTGCAGGGCGGCGTGGCCTGGGGCTGGCTGTCCGGCCCGAGCCTGGCCGTGTTCGGGGTCGCCGTGGCGGCCACGGCGGCGGCGATCGTGGTCGAGCGCCACGCGGCTGAGCCGATCATGCCGCCCTGGTTCTGGGGCCGCCGGGTGCTCGCCGGATCGGGCCTGGGTGCTCTCGGCCTCGGCCTGCTCGTGATCGGGCCGAGCACGTTCCTGCCCACCTACGGGCAGGAGGTGCTCGGACTCGGCGCCGTCGCCGCCGGGGCGGTCCTGGCCAGCATGAGCCTCGGCTGGCCGCTCGCGTCCTCGCAGTCGGCCCGCTTCTTCCTGCGGATCGGCTTCCGCGACACCGCGGTGATCGGCAGCGGGGTCTGCCTGGTTGGCGTCTCGGCCTTCCTGCTCGCCCCCGAACCAGCGCCGGTGTGGATCCCGGTCACCAGCACGTTCGTGCTCGGCTTCGGGCTCGGCTTGCTATCGGTATGCACCGTGGTGGGCCCGCAATCCACGGTCGCATGGGACCAGCGGGGCGTGGTCACCGGTGCCATCATGTTCTGCCGTTATCTGGGCCAGAGCCTGGGCGCGGCCATCTTCGGCGCGACCTTCAACGCCGTCCTGCTGGAGCGGTTGCGGTCCGCGCCGCCGGCTCTGCGCGGCAGGCTGCCGCATCAGGTGAACGGCATCAGCGGGGCGCTCACCCGGTCCGGTCAGCTCGGGCAGGCGGCCAGCGGCTACCTTCGCGACGCCATTTCGGCGGGCACCAGGGACGTTTACCTCGGGCTCGCCGGGGTGGCCGTTGTTACCACGGTAATCGTGCTGGTCATCATCCCCAGGCGCTTCGCCACCAGCGAGGGCGACGACGCGGCCATGAGGTCAGCGTTAGCCACTCGCGCGGGGAGATAGCTGGTGCCGCGGAGGTAGTCACTGACCCACCAGGAGGCGGGCTAGACATCCCGAGGGATTAGGGTCGGTCGGGTGAGCGGGCGGGCAATCTTGGTCACTGGCGCGGCGAGAGGGATCGGCCGTGCCATCGCGGAAGCGTTCGCGGAGCAGGGCGACCGGGTGGCCGTGCACTACGGGCACTCAGCGGATCTCGCCGCTGAGGTGCTGGCCGGGCTGTCAGGCGGCGGGCACGCCGTGGTCCAGGCCGATCTGGCCGACCCGCAGGCGGTCCGCCGGATGGTGGACGAGGCCTGTGCGGCGCTTGGCGGCCTGGATGTGCTGGTGAACAACGCGGGCATCTTTACCCCG
>DAIRVB010000033.1:0-1115 GCA_036803065.1 Streptosporangiaceae bacterium | reverse complement strand
CCGCCGCCCACTCGTCCTCGATCAGGTAGAGCGAGCTGAAGGAGCCGGTGGCGAACTGCGGGCCGGATGGGACCTCGCGCAGATCTGCCGGCAACCGGTCGCGCAGTGTCGGCACTCTCGAGCCGAGGCCGTCGCCCGGGCCGTCCCAGCCGAACAGTTCCCCGAGCTTCCACCGGATCGCGAAGAGTGTGCGGACCGCGCGCGAGGAACTGCGCGACGGGTTGTACGAGGCAAACAGCCGGACCAGCCGCGGAAAGTCGCCCGGGCCACTTTCCCCTGGTAGCGCCCACACGTCCTCCAGCCGGAAGTCACCGGTCAGCTCGTGGATCCGCCAGGGCCGGGAGGTGTGCGCAGTGCTCGCAAGCCTCATTCACAGGCCTCCTCTCACATCGTGGTTTCTCGTGGCGAGGTAAGCGACCGCGCTATCGGCTACCGCGGCGGCATAACGACGGTCGAACTCGCTGTCGGTCAGCGGGAGCACCCGGTGAATCTCAAGAGTGACGAGCCCATGGGCGAGTGCCCACAGGTGGTAGGCGGCTTCCTCGGCTTTCGTCTCAGGATCGAAGTCGCCGGCTTCGACGCACCTGGTCACCGCGTCGACTAGCGGCTGGAATGTGCGCTCGGCGAACGCACGAGCCGCCCGGCTCGGGGTGAACCCGGGCACCGGGCGGCCGAACATGAGCTCGTACAGGTGCCGGCTGCGCAGCGCTGCTCGCCGGTATGACCGCCCGATCGTGAAGAGGTCGTTCACAGGGCTGCCGGTCACGGGCGCAGCCGCGACCGTGCGCCCCAGGCGCTGGAAACCCTCGACGTACATCTGCTCGAGCAGCCCCGCCTTGTCGCCAAACAGCGTGTAGACGGCAGCCGTTGACGTACCGGCTGCCTGGGCGAGGCGGCGCAACGTGACAGCGGACGGCCCCTCACCCTGCAACAGGCGGCCCGCCTCGTCTATCAGCGTGGCCCGCAGCTCCTCGGTATGTGTCTTGACGGCTGGCACGCCCACAATGTACAACAGCGTTATTGATAACGGCGTTAGACATGGAACGAGCCCGGTGACCACGGAGACCGAAGCCGGGACCGGGAGCCGGCGGAGGAGTCGCTGGCCTGCTAACGAC
>DAIRVB010000032.1:13200-14207 GCA_036803065.1 Streptosporangiaceae bacterium | reverse complement strand
GTCCTGGCCCGCCCGGTGCCAGCTCAGCCCGCCCCACCTGCCAAGGAGGCATGACATGACCAGCAACCCGACCAGAATCGACCGGCTGCGTATCGAATGGACGGTCTGGCCTTCGAATGCCGTCTCATCAACATGCCCCACCGGTTAAGGGTGGCCAAGCGCCGCGAGATGCGCGCCGACCTGCACGCCGCCGCCGCCGACGTGGGCACTGCCGAAGCGCTGCGCCAGCTGGGCGGCCTGCGGCAACTCGCGGCCGAGTACCTCGACGCGCAGTACGGCGAGCATGGACCGCGGCCCACCTTCTGGAGGGGAATCACCTGGATGGTCCTACTGCTGCCCATCATGTTCGCTCTCGAAGACCTCGGGAAATGGTCCTTCCTCGACGGCGTCCGGGCCATCCCGCACGCCACCGGTGTCTTCCACAACACCAGGCTGAAGTTCCTGGGCCTTGACTTCACATACACGTTCGCCGATGGCAGGAACATCGCGCCTGGCTGGTCGCTGACCGTGACTTCTGTCGAGCCGGCTTACATGCTCGCGGCGTTCCTGATCGGCGCGAGGACGTGGCGGCTGCTGGCACCCTGGCGCCGGTGGCGCCTGCGGCGCGCGGACGCCATCAGCGATCAGTAACAGCCAGCCCGGCGGGCCACCGGGAGCGTTGCCCGGGTGGCCCATGACGGGTGATCCTGCTCAGCGGAGGGAGACCGCGACCTGCTCGAGGTGGTCCATCGCTTCTTGCATCCCGTCTTCCATGCCGGAGTTGATGTGCATGTCCCGGTGCTCCTGGCTCGCGTGCTGGACCAGGATGGTCAGGGTCGTCCGGCCGCCGGATTCGGTGAGCGTGATCGTGTTCACCGCTTCCGCGTCGGGCATCCCCTCGTAGATCTCGGTCGTCACGATCCGCTCGCCCGGGACGATCTCGCGGTACTCGCCGTGGAAGCCGACCTCGAATCCGCCGCTGGCCACCATCACGTAGCGCCAGGTGCCGCCGACCCGCAGATCGACTT
>DAIRVB010000032.1:1801-13190 GCA_036803065.1 Streptosporangiaceae bacterium | reverse complement strand
GTGAGCGTGATCGTGTTCACCGCTGCCATCTCCGTCCTCCATGTCCTTGAGTTCCTCCAGCACGGCATCCAGCCGCCCGAAACGCTCCGACCACGTCCGCTCGTAGCTCTTCACCCAGTCGTAGATGGGCTTGAGCGCCTGGCCGTTGAGCCGGTACATCCGCTGGCGTCCTTGATCACGCACCTCCACCAGCCCTACTTCCCGCAGCACCCGCAAGTGCTTGGACACCAGCGGCTGCGCCAGGCCGACCAGCTCGACGAGATCGTTCACCGGCCGTTCCCCGCCGGCGAGGACGTCCAGGATCTGCCGCCGCCGGGGCTCGGCCACGGCGTTGAACGCATCTGCCGTCGTCGCTGCTCGCGCCATGGCAGAATCATATTCCCATATGAGAATATGTCAACTGGGCCGTGCACGGGGGAGGTCAGGCTCCGAGAGAGCGATCCAGAGCCAGGCCAGGCGTCGAGTCCCAGCCGAGAATCCGCAGTACCTTCTCCAGTTCCGGCGCCACCTGATGGAGCACGATGCGTCTCAGGACGGCGCCGCCGTCACGGCCAGCACCGCCGTCACGGCCACGACCAGTGAGGCTGATGATGGCGCGCAGTCCCGCTAGATCGCAGTAGTCGACGCCGGCCACGTCAGGTGTCGTCTGCAGCGAGAATTGTGCGCTGCGCCGAAAGCGGTCATGGCGTGCTGGCGCGCATCTCGACGGTGGTGCCCATCTCGTCCGCCGTGATGGTGACGTCTCGCATTGTGGCGCGGATCAGCTTCAGGCCGTAGCCGCGGTCAGGAATTTGACGAGGTGGGCGCCATCCGCCGCGGTCGGAGACGGTGACGCGGAGGCCGGTACCGCTGACTTCGAGCCGGACGCGGACAATTCCCTCCCGGGAGCCCCGATACCCGTGCTCGATGGCGTTGGCACAGGCCTCGCAGGCGGCGATCAGGACATCCTGGGCCGCGACCGTGTCCAGGCTCAGCTGGCCGAGCCAGCCGCGGAGCTGCCGCCGGACTGCCGCAAGCTCGTCCGGATCAGCGTGGAAGGCGAGGTTCAGCGGTTCGAGCCGGCTCAGTGACTCCCTCCCGTCCGACAACCTTGCGCGCCTACCCCATAGCCCGGCGTCCAGGTGGCGCCAGCGAGATCGTCCCGCGCTTGCGCCGCCCGGCCTGGATAAGATACTCACTGACGCCAATCGTTGCTGTAAAGTACCTGGCTCACCGGCCACGCTGGGCCGGCTTTCAATCTCGCTCAGGCGGGTGGTAGATCGTGCAGTCAGGGCATTTGCCTGTGCAGTGGCACGGGCAACTGGCAGTCGTCACTATGCCTGAGGAAATTGACATGTCCAACGGCGCCGCGATCCAGGAAGACCTGCTCTCGGCGCTCGGCCAGCGGCCTGCGGCACTGGTCGTCGACATGACTTCGACTACGTTCTGCGATTCGGCGGGCGTGAGAGCCGTCATGATCACCGGCAGGCAAGCCGCCGCCGCCGGATGCGGACTGCGGCTTGTCATCGGATCGCCAGGGGTCATGAGGGTATTCTCCATCACCGGCGCCGATCAGGTTGTCGAGGTCCACGACCACCTCGCTAGCGCGCTTGACCCTGCCCCGGAAGAGTCCGCGTAACGCCCGCCTGAACACAGGTCCGGCGACGTCGGGACCATCGTCCCTACGCAGCGGGTGATTGCACGCCGTAACGTCGCGCTCATGGCCCATCCGCACCGGCTCAAGCCGCTAGCGAATCGGTGTTTCGCCGTGCCGATGACTGGGCTTTGCGTCCGGCGAATGTTCGACGAGCGCTGTAAGGCTCGCTAACGCGCCGGGGCGCCAGGCCACCCGCGCACCGCCTGATCGGACTCTCCCGCCGCCGCCATCGTCCCGCGGCCCCGCGGGCCGCCACCATCGCACGTTCTAGCAGGGAGACACCCCTATGACTCAGCATGCCCCCGAACCTGGTGCCGACTGGTCGTTCGAGACCAAGCAGGTGCACGCGGGAGCCGTGCCCGACCCGACGACCGGGTCGCGGGCGGTGCCCATCTACCAGACGACGTCTTATGTGTTCCGGGATACGGCGCACGCCGCGAACCTGTTCAGCCTGGCCGAGCCGGGCAACATCTACACGCGCATCATGAACCCGACCAGCGACGTCGTCGAGAAGCGCCTTGTCGCGCTCGAAGGGGGCGTCGCGGCCGTGGCGCTCGCCTCCGGACAGGCCGCGGAAACACTGACCGTGCTTACCCTGGCCGGCGCCGGCGACCACCTGGTCTCGAGCGCATCGCTGTACGGCGGGACGTACAACCTGTTCCACTACACGCTGCCCAAGATCGGGATCGAGGTCACCTTCGTCGAGGACCCGGATGATCTCGACGCCTGGCGGGCCGCGGCGCGGCCCAACACCAAGCTGTTCTTCGCCGAGACCATCGGCAACCCGCGCAGCAACGTCCTGGACATCGAGGCGGTCGCGGGCGTCGCCCATGAGACCGGGGTGCCGCTCGTCGTGGACAACACGGTGCCCACGCCGTACCTCTCCAGGCCCGTGGAGCACGGCGCGGACATCGTCGTGCATTCGGCGACGAAGTTCATCGGGGGTCATGGCACAGTCATCGCGGGCGTCGTGGTGGACGGAGGCAGCTTCGACTTCGGGGCCCACGCGGGCCGCTTCCCCGACTTCGTCGAACCGGACCCGAGTTACGGTGGCCTCCGGTACTGGCCCGCACTTGGCCCGGGGGCATTCGCCGCGAAGCTGCGCGTGCAGTTGCTGAGGGACACCGGCCCGGCGATCTCCCCGTTCACTAGCTTCCTGCTCCTGCAGGGCCTGGAGACGCTGTCGCTGCGGATCGAGCGGCACACCACGAACGCGCAAGCCCTGGCCGAGTGGCTGGAGACACGGGACGAGGTGGACACCGTCCACTATGCGGGCCTGCCGTCCAGCCGGTGGCACGCGGCTCAGCAGAAGTACCTGCCCCGCGGCGCTGGCGCGGTGCTCGCCTTCGAGCTGCGGGGCGGCGTGGCGGCTGGCCGGCGTTTCGTCGACTCGGTGCAGCTGTTCAGCCATCTGGCCAACATCGGCGACGTGCGGAGCTTGATCGTTCATCCCGCGAGCACCACGCATGCCCAGCTGACACCACAGGAGCAGCTCAGCACCGGGGTAACCCCCGGGCTGGTGCGGCTCTCGGTCGGCATCGAGGGGATTGAGGACCTCAAGGCCGACCTGGAGGCCGGGTTCCGCGCTGTCAAGTCCGTGAGCTGAGCGTGCGCCAGCAGGCGGGTCCCCCTCCCGCCACGGGCGCGTGGCGGGAGGGGGACCCGCCGGGCCATCGCCGGTGGATGACCCTGCGCGGCCCGTTCCGGCTGGAAGCGCGCGGCTCGCTGCCGAACGTGCGGCTGGCCTACGAGACATGGGGCACGCTGGCGGACGACCGGTCGAACGCGGTGCTCGTGCTGCACGCCCTCACCGGCGACAGCCATGTCACCGGACCGGCCGGACCCGGGCATCCCAGCCCAGGATGGTGGCGCGACCTAGTCGGCCCCGGCCGGGCCCTTGACCCGGCTATCTGGTACGTGGTGGCGCCGAACGCGCTGGGTGGTTGCCAGGGCAGCACCGGGCCGTCCTCCGCCGCCCCGGACGGGCGGCCATGGGGGAGCAGGTTCCCCTTCCTGACCATCCGTGACCAGGCCGCGGCCGAGGTGGAGCTGGCCGACAGTCTCGGCATCACGAGCTGGGCGGCGGTGATCGGCGGCTCCATGGGAGGCATGCGCGCGCTGGAATGGGCCGTCGGCTACCCGGAGCGCGTCGCTGCCCTGCTGCTGCTCTCCTGCGCGGCTGCCTCGTCGGCGGAGCAGATCGCCTGGACCGCACCGCAGCTGCATGCCATCCGGGCCGACCCTGGCTGGCGCGGCGGCGACTACCATGACGCCGCGGCCGGTGACGGCCCGCATCGTGGTCTCGGCGTGGCCCGCCGGATCGCTCACGTCACCTACCGCAGTGAGCCGGAACTTGCCGCCCGCTTCGGCCGCCGCCACCAGGACGACGAGCACCCCTGGGCCGGGGGGCGCTATGCCGTCGAGTCCTACCTCGACCACCAGGCCGGCCAGCTTGCCTGGCGCTTCGACGCCGGCAGCTATGTCACCCTGACCGAGGCGATGAACAGCCACGACGTCGGCCGTGGCCGCGGCGGGACGGCCGCGGCCCTGGGCCGGGTACGTGCCCGCACCCTCGTCGCGGGCATCGACAGCGATCGCCTCTACCCGCTCAGCCAGCAGGAACGCCTCGCGGCCGGCATCCCGGGGGCTGGCCGCGCGCGCGTCATCACCTCACCGCGTGGTCACGATGCGTTTCTCGCCGAGACCGCGCACGTCGCGGCGTGCCTCACCGAGGTCCTGGCCCGCGGCCGGGTCCCAGACCTCGGTCGCAGTCCTTGACCTGGGCGGCTACAGGGCCCCGTTGGCCGTCGTTGATGAGGCCGGGACCACAGCCTTGTCGGTGGAGTGGCCGTTGTGGGGTGCCGCGCCGCCGATGACTTTGAGGTGGTTCGCGATGAAGTGATCGGCGTACACCTCCGCCTGGGCGCCGGTGGTCAGCTGCTGGCCGCCGTACTGGCGCATAGCGGCGAACTCCGGGGCGGCCACCGCCTTGCTGTTCGCCGGGGGGAAGAAGATCTGCTGGGCGGCCGCGCGGCGGTGGAACTCCGACCGCCGCGCCCGCGTGGCCCAGGCCGAGTCGGACCTGCTCGCGGCCGCGCGCAGGCTCACGATCCCGGCCCGCTGAATGGCTGTGCCCGCTCAGCCCCGCACGAACTGGTGTCGCAGCCGACGTTGGTCGCGGTGAGGCCGGCCACGTCGCGCAGGAAATGCACGAGCAGGGTACGGTCCGCCACCTGGGCCGCGACCTGCCTGCCGTTGACCGTGACGGTGACTTTCACTGGCTCGTCCTTGCTTCGCTGATCGCGGTCCAGACCCGCACCGGTGTGGTTGGCATGTCGATGTGCCGGACGCCGAGGTGGCTGAGCGCGTCGATGACGGCACTCTGCATGGCTGGGGTGGCGCCGATCGTCCCGGCCTCGCCGATCCCCTTGGCCCCCAGCGGGTTGGTGGTGGCCGGTGTCTCGCTCACCAGCAGTTCGAAGCTCGGCAGCTCGGCGGCCGTGATGGTGGCGTAGTCCACCAGCGTGCCCGTCAGTGGGTTGCCGTCGGCGTCGTACACCATCTCCTCCAGCAGCGCCTGCGCCACTCCCTGGGCGATGCCGCCGTGCCGCTGGCCCTCGGTCAGCACCGGGTTGAGCACCGTGCCCGCGTCGTCCACGGTCACGTGCCGCACCAGGGTGACCTTGCCGGTCTCGGTGTCGACCTCGGCCACCGCGACGTGGGAGCCGAACGGGAAGGTGGGCGCCCCATCGGTGTAGTGGACGAATGCCGTCAGGCCCTCGGCCCCGGCGTGGCTGGCCACGTCGGCCCAGGTCCGGCCGGATTCGGGGTCACCGCGGACCTGCCAGAGCCCGGTGTCGGTATCGAGTTCCAGGTCGGCCTCGCTGGCCTCCATCAGCTCCGCCGCCAGCTTGCGGCCCTGCTCCTTGACCTCCAAGGCTGCCCGGTGCACCGCGACCCCGCCGAGTTGCAGCGACCGCGACGCGTAGGTGCCGGTGGCCAGGGGGATGACATCGGTGTCGCCGTGGATCACGGTGACTTTGTCCATGGCGATGCCGAGGTCGGCCTCGACGAGCATGGCCCACGCCGTGTGGTGGCCCTGCCCGTGTGCGGAACTGCCCGTGTAGACCGTGGCCGTGCCGTCATCGTGAACCACGAGCCGGGCGGTTTCGCCGTTGTCCGCGTCCCCCGCGGTGATCTCCACGTAGCTGGACACCCCGATGCCGAGCTGAACCACGTCTCCGCGCTCCCGCCGCCGGGCCTGCTCGGCCCGCAGGTCGGCGTAGCCCGCGCCGGCCAGCACCTTGTCCAGCCCGCCGACGTAGTCCCCGGTGTCGTAGACCGCCCCGCAGGGGGTGTGGTGCGGGAATTTGTCCGACGGCACCAGGTTCTTGCGCCGCACGTCGGCCGGGTCGATGCCGATCTCGCGCGCGAACAGGTCCATGGCCCGCTCGACCGCGGCCGTCGCCTCTGGCCGCCCGGCGCCGCGGTAGGCGGAGATCGGCGTGGTGTTGGTCACCACTACCCGGTACCCGGCCTCGGCATGAGCGATGTCGTAGGGCCCGACCGCCATCAGGTTGGTGAGGGTGGGCAGGAAGCCGCCCATCCGCGGGTAGGCCCCGGTGTCCTGCACCACATCGAGCCGGTAGGCGAGCACCCGTCCGTCCCTGGTCCCGCCGATCTTGACGGTTTGCCGCTGGGCACGCCCGTGCGTCATCCCGGTCAGGTTCTCACTGCGCGTCTCCACCCAGCGCAGCGCCCGGCCGGTGTGCCTGGCCGCCCAGGCGACGATG
The DNA here is from genome assembly GCA_036803065.1 of Streptosporangiaceae bacterium. Classification (GTDB taxonomy): domain Bacteria; phylum Actinomycetota; class Actinomycetes; order Streptosporangiales; family Streptosporangiaceae; genus JAWWPY01. The sequence continues at coordinate 6,761 of DAIRVB010000032.1, read as the reverse complement.
ATGGCGTCCCGGTCAACGGCGATCTTGGCACCGAACCCGCCGCCCACATCCGGGGCGACCACGCGGATGGCGCCGGGGTCGAGCCCGAACGCGCCGGCCAGCACGAAGCGGCCGATCTGCGCGTTCTGGGTGCTCACCCAGACCGTCAGCTTGCCGTCCACCCAGCAGGCGGCGGCGGCCCGGCCCTCCATGGGCACCGGCGCGACCCGCTGGTTCACGATCTCCTGCTCGACCACGACGTCACAACCGTCGAACGCCAAGTCACCCGCGGGATGGGCCACGGGGATGTTCGAGCCCGCGTCGGGGAACAGCAGCGTCCCGCCCGCCAGTGCCTCGCCGATGCCCACCACCACGGGCAGGGGCTCATAGTCCACGGTGACCAGTTCTGCGGCGTCCTCGCCCTGGTAGCTGTCGTCGGTGAGCACGATGGCCACCGGCTCCCCCACGAACCGCACCTTGTCCACCGCCAGCAGTGGCTCCTGCCACGGCCCGCCGAGCGGCAGGGGAGCGGCTTCGCTGCCCGGGGGCGGGCCGCCCTCCGGCGGTGGTGGCGGGGGCGGTATGTCGTTGATGTCCGAGTAGGTCAGCACGGCGACCACGCCCGGCGCCGCGCGCGCGGCCGAGGCGTCGATGCCAGTAATGAGAGCGTGCGCCATCGGACTGCGCACGAACGTGACCCGCGCGGCCCCGGCCAGTTCCGGCACCCGCAGGTCGTCGACATAGGTGCCCCCGACGGTCAGCAACCGCGGGTCCTCGGTGCGCACCACCCGGGTGCCCAGGATGCTCATATGGCCTCCGTAGCCTTGGCTGCTCTGACGTCATTAGACCGCATGCGCCCGCAGTGGGCCAGCAGTGTGCCGAGTGCGGGCGCATCGCCGCGCGCTCCCGTCAGCACCACGCCACTGACCAGCGGGCGCCCTCCCGCAGCAGGCCCCGTCGTCAGAAACCGGGATTTCGGCGGCGATCTCGATGATCGGCCCGGCGTCCAGTTCCGCGGTGACATAGTGGGCGGTCGCGCCGATCAGCTTGACACCATGGTCAGCGGCCTGCTGATAGGGGTTGGCGCCGACGAAAGCCGGCCGGAAGCCGTGATGAATGTTTCGGCCGCCATTTCGGAACGCCGCGCGGTAGCTAACTGGCCGGTCCGAATCCACCGTAATTCCGCCATTCCATTGACCCGGCGATCAAGTAGGCATACAGTTCCCCATAACTAATAGGAAAGTTTCCTATTAGTTATGGGGAACGCTGAGGAGGACCCGTGCACCGCCATGCTGGCCAGCGCATCCGCGGGCCCAGGAGCGCACCGGTCATGACCAGCCACCGCTGAACTTCCCCGGCGCCACAGCCCGGACCACAGACGGATCAGGAAAGGATCTTCGTGCGACGATCGCGCACGGCAATGACGCTGATAGCGGCCCCCCTGCTGGCCACGGCGGCGTTCGCGGGCATGGCGGCCGCCTCCACCGCCACGACCAACGTGGCGGCGCATGCGGCCGCGGCCACGGCCACAAGTTTCCCCGCCCACTACGCCGCGCCCTACCTGCAGATCAGCGGCAGCGATGCGGGCGACATGGCCGCTGACCTCAGCGCCACCGGCGACAGGTACTACACGCTGGCCTTCCTGATCCCCCAGTCCGGCTGTACCCAGCAATGGGAAGACGGCGGCGACCCGGTAGGGGCGTTCAGCACGCAGATCAACTCGCTCAAATCCGCAGGCGGCAACGCCATCATCTCGTTCGGCGGGGAGAGCGGCGGCGAGGTCGCCCAGACGTGCACCTCGGTCTCCTCGCTGACCGCCGCTTATGCCAATGTCGTCAACACCTACGGCGTGACCCGGCTGGACTTCGATATCGAGGGTTCCACGCTGGGTGACACGGCCGCGAACAACCGGCGCAATCAGGCTCTGGCCGCGTTGCAGGCGCAGAACCCTGCGGTGCAGGTTGACTACACGCTCGCGGTGGCCCCGAACGGACTGCCCGCCCAGGAACTCGGCGTGCTCCAGAGCGCCCAGACCTACGGCGTGAAGGTCAGCGTCGTCAACATCATGACGATGGATTTCGGCAACGGTCAGAACGCGCTGAACGACGCGCTTTCGGCGGCGCAGGCCACCGCAGGTCAGCTGGCCAGCCTGTACGGCATCTCGACCGCGCAGGCGTACGCCAGGCTCGGCCTGACCCCCATCGCCGGGCAGAACGACGACAACGAGTACTTCTCGCAGGCCAACGCCTCCACCCTGGAAAGCTTCGCCGCCTCCAACGGGGTCCAGGAGTTGTCTTTCTGGGAAGTCGACGGCTACGACAAGGCCACTGGCTACGCGTATTCGAGGATTTTCAACGCGATTAGCGGTGGTGGCGGCGGTGGTGGCACCGCAACCGGGCCGATCACCGGCTACGGCAGCCTGTGCGTCGACGTACGGGGTGCCAGCGCGGCGAACTTGACCCCCGTGCAGGTCTACACGTGCAACGGAACCGCCGCCCAGCAGTGGACGGTCGCCGCAGGGAACACCCTCCAGGCCCTCGGCAAGTGCCTGGACATCAACGGCGGCGGCACCAGCAACGGCACCACCGTCGACCTCTATGACTGCAACGGCACCGGCGCCCAGGTCTGGCAGCCGCAAAGCGGCGGCGCCCTCTACAACCCGCAATCCGGCAAATGCCTCGACGACACAGGCTGGTCCACCACCCCGGGTACCCAGCTGCAGATCTGGTCCTGCACGGGCAGCGCCAACCAGAACTGGGCCATCCCCTGACCGCCCGGACCAGGGCGCCTCACGACAGGAGCCGATGATCCGCCCAGGTCCATGCCATTCTTGACCCGAGTGCCGGGCTGGCGGAAAGCCGTCCTCCAGTCCCGCTCTCGCGAACAGAGAGGCGGACATGCCAGAGGCAGCGCCCGCGGGGGGTGACGGGTGGGAGGGTCACCTGGACCCGGCGACCCCGGAGGACCGGGCCGTGGAGATCTTCACCGACGGTGCGTGCCTGGGTAACCCAGGGCCCGGCGGATGGGGCGCCATCTTGCGGTGCGGCTCCCATGAGAAGGAGCTGCACGGCGGTGAGCCCGACACAACGAACAACCGCATGGAAATCATGGCCGCCATCCAGGGCCTGGAGAGCCTGACCCGGCCATCGCCGGTACGCGTTTACACCGACAGCGTGTACCTGCGGAAAGGCATCACCGAATGGGTGCCCGCATGGAAGCGGAATGGCTGGATGACCAGTGCGAAGAAGCCGGTCAAGAACGTCGACCTGTGGACGCGGCTGGAAGCGGCGGCCCTGAAGCACGACGTGCAGTGGTTCTGGGTCAAGGGGCACGCAGGGCACCCTGAGAACGAGCGCGCCGACCGGCTGGCCTGCCGGGGCGCTGAAGAAGCCGCCGCTCAGTCCGTCGACAGCTAATCCGAGCGAATCCTGCTGATCGTCCGTGGCGTGGCGTCGCGTCGCGTGGCGTGGGTGGCGTCGCGTCGCGTCGCGTGGGGTGGGTGGCGTCGCGTGGCGTGGCGTGGCGTGGGCGCTCAGCCTCGGGCCGGGCCGCCCCAGCAGGGCAAAGGATTTCTCTGACCGCTCCCCACCTGCGGGGGGTCCCCATGGCGCGCTGAAACTGGATGAAAGGGTTGACTCTCTCATCCGCTGCGCTCTACAGTCCGGGGGAAAACCTATTCCTTAGCGCCTGCGCTCCGTCCGAGAGCGAGATAGCCGATGAGAAAACATCTGGCCAGTGCGGCGGCGGTCATTCTGGCCGCGTCGGGATTGCTTCTCGGTGCGGCCGCGTCGCCGGGAGGTGCCTCCACCACCCCGAATGACCTCGTAGTGAATCTGGGTGCCTCCACGGGGCAGGTCAGCGGTGGCGCGTCGGGGAGCCTGTACGGGATCTACGACCAGGGCGTGCCGAGCAACAACCTGATCCATGGCATGGGGCTGACGACCACGGACACGAAGGCGCAGGACGGCCAGCAGCATCCAGGGTCGGACGCGCTCGAGATCGTCAAGCCGTTCGTCAGCAGCGGCGGCCGGGATGTCTACATCTACATGACCGACGTGTACCGCAACTTCCCGTACGAGCGGACCAGCTACGCGCAGTACCAGGGCTATATGAAGACCGAGGTCCAGCAGGTGCTCACCTCGCCCGACAAGAACCACATCGTGCTGGTGCCGTATAACGAGCCGGACGGCAACTGGTTCGCGGGCCTGACCGGCAACGCCGGCACGCTCGCCGCATTCGAGGCTGAGTGGCGGCAGACCTACCAGTTCATCAAGGGCCTGTGGCCGCAGGCGAGGATCGCCGGGCCGAACTTCAGCGGCTTCTACCCGGCCGCGCTCGGCTCGTTCCTGCAGTTCTGCCAGGCGAACAGCTGCCTGCCGGACGTGATGACCTGGCACGAGCTCGCGGTCCCGTCCACCGTGCGGACCGACGTGGCGGCCTACCGGACGCTGGAAGGCACGGTCGGGCTGACCCGTCCGCTGCCGGTCAACATCAACGAGTACGCGGCCCGGTACCAGCTGACCAGTCCCGGCCAGATGGTGGCCTGGCTGTCCGCGCTAGAGGCGACGAAGGTCGACGGGGACCTGCCGTACTGGAACATCAACGGCTCGCTGGGCGACTCAGTGGCCCAGCAGAACATCCCCAATGCCCAGTGGTGGCTGTACAACTGGTACTCCTCGCTGACCGGCAGCACGGTCGCGGTGACCGCGCCGCACGGCAACACCGACGACACGCTGCAAGGCCTGGCCACGCTGGACAAGGCGAAGCGGCAGGCGCGGGTCATCCTCGGCGGCGGGGCGGCCGGCCCGGAGAACGTGACCATAGCGGACATAGACCCGGCCATCTTCGGCCACTCGGTGCATGCCACGGTCCTGCAGGACCGGTGGAGCGGCATGACTGGCGCGGCGCTCGAGCCGACCCGTACCTTCGATGCCAACCTGTCGGTGGGCTCGGACGGCTCGGTCACGCTCCCGGTGACCAG
>DAIRVB010000032.1:0-1791 GCA_036803065.1 Streptosporangiaceae bacterium | reverse complement strand
CCAGGGCGACGGCGCGGGCGGCAGCGTCGCGTCGTGCACCGCCACCGGTCCCCGGGTGGCCGGTAAGCTCGGCAGCGCCCTGTCCCTCTGCGGCAACAACGAATACGTGAACCTGCCGTCCGGCATCGTGTCCGGGCTGACCGACTTCACGATCTCGGCATGGGTCAACCCCTCGCAGAACACCCCCTGGTCACGGGTATTCGACTTCGGTACGGGCACCGGCAACTACATGTTCCTGACGCTGAACGCGGGCGGCGGCCCGCTGCGGTTCGCGATCACCACCAGCGGCGGCGGCGGCGGGGAGCAGCAGATCAACGGCACCGGCAACCTGCCGCTGAACACCTGGTCCCACGTGGCGGTCACGCTGTCCGGCACTACCGGGACGCTGTATGTCAACGGCACGGCCGTCGGCACGAACAGCAACATGACGCTGCACCCGTCGGACCTCGGCACCACGAACCAGAACTGGATCGGCCGGTCTCAGTACCCGGCTGACCCGTACCTCAGCGGGATGGTCGACGACTTCCAGATCTATGACCACGCGCTGACCGCGGCGGAGGTAGCCGACCTGGCTGGCGGGCAGCAGGGTGCCGGGAACGTCGCCGACTACCGGTTCGACGAGACGGGCGGCGCCACGGCAACCGATTCGTCAGGCAATGGCCGTGATGCCACCGTCATCTCGACCCCGCAGGCGCCGCCCACCATGGACGCCTACGAGGTCATCCTGTCCCCGGGCGGGACCGGCTCGGCGACCCCGGCGGACAGCACCTGGCTGCACAGCTACCTGGCGTCTCAGGCCACGCTGACCGGGGCCGGCTGGAATATCAACACCGAAGGGACACCCAGCAATCTCGGCGGGTTCGCCACCGCAGGCGAACAGGATGTGGGCGGCCTGCGAACGGGATCGAGCACGGTCATCACCTTCAACGTGAATGTGCCGCAGACCGGTGATTACAAGCTGTCCGTGTTCGACGGGAGTAACGCGGCTGCCACCGACGTGTCTGGTCCGACCAACATCTTCGCGCGGGTCGACGGCGGCAGCCCGCAGGAGGTGTGGCTGCCGGCCGGGTACAACTGGCCGATCTGGAACCACGCCGATACCACCGTCCACCTCACCGCGGGCCCGCATCAGATCAGCCTGTCGACCGCCGGGGCGAACGGCGCCGCGACGAATGGTGACGCGATCATCAACAAGATCGACCTTCAGCTCAACGATCCGGCCGTCCAGGCCTCGGCCATCTACGAGGCCGAGCAGGCCAGCCTGAACGGCGCCACGGCGGACTACCGCGCGCAGGGCCAGTCCGGCGCCGGTGCGGCTGACATCGGGCGCGGCCAGGGCGCGACCTTCTGGGTCTACTCCGCTGCTGATGGCTACTCCGATCTGGCGTTCCGCGCCAGGGGCGACGGGGCGGCCAGCGTCGCGGTCAACACGCACCCGCTCAGCGGCGGGCTGGCCGGGGCCAGCACGCGGAACTGGTCCACCCGGACAGACCGGGTGTACCTGAACGCGGGCATCAACAAGGTGACGGTCACCGGCAACGGCGGTCAGCTGACGCTGGACAAGCTGACCGTCACTCCGGTGGCGGCGGACAACCCCCAGGTGACGCCGGACGTCACTACCTACCAGGCCGAGGGTGGCGCACTGGCCGGTACCGCCAAGGTCGACAACAGCTACAGCCAGGCCAACGGCGGTGTCGTCACTGGCGTCGGCAACGGCCCGGCGAACTCGCTCACCCTCACGGTGCACGCGCCGCTGGCCGGCAGCTACGGGATGACCGTCCGCTTCGCAAA
>DAIRVB010000031.1:10815-14395 GCA_036803065.1 Streptosporangiaceae bacterium | reverse complement strand
GGATGAGCTGCCGCAGCTGCTCAACGTGCTCGGCGGCCAGATGTCCCTGGTGGGGCCGCGTCCGGTGCTGCCCTGGGAAGCGGAGCTGTTCAGCGCGGCCAACCGGCAGCGTTTCGAGGTCAAGCCCGGCATCACCGGGCTGTGGCAGGTGAGCGGCCGCAGCAAGCTCTCGATGCAGCAAGCTCTCGAGCTCGACGCCGAGTACGTGGGCCGCCGCAGCCTCGCGCTTGACCTCGTCATCCTGGTCCGCACCGTGCCAGCCCTGCTCCGAGGTGGCGCGACGTGACGCCAAGAGATGGCGGGACGGACGTCGCCACCCCGGAATTGATGGCTGGCGGATCGGACCTGGCCACCCCGCAAGGCGCGGTGAGCGACTCGATGTCGGTCGCCGTGTGGACAATCATCAGCCGGTTCACGGGCGTCCTGCGCGGGGTTACGGTCGCCGCGGTGCTGGGCGCGACGTACTTCGCCAATACCTACCAGTTCACCAACTCGCTGCCGAACCTCGTCTTCTACGGCCTGCTGGCTGGGTCACTCTTCTCGTCGATCCTCGTTCCCGCGCTCGTGCCGCACATCGACTCGGGCGACCGGCGGGCCGCCGCGCGTACCGCCGGGGGCCTGCTCGGCATGGCCCTGGTCGGCATGCTGGCTCTCGTCCCAGTCGTGGCGGTGCTCACGCCTGTATTGCTGCATCTGGGCTCGATCGGCGCCACCGACCCGGCGGCGGCGCGGGGCCAGGCCCATATCGGCGCCGTACTGGTGCTCTTGCTGCTGCCGCAGGTGCCGCTGTACGCCGTGGTGGGCACGGCCGCGGCCGTCATGAACGCGCATCGCCGCTTCGCCCTGGCCGCCGCCGCACCGGCCCTGGAGAACCTGGGCACGATCGCCGTCCTCGGGGTGGTGGCGGTGCTCTATGCGCGGGCGGCGCAGCAGCGCGCCGCCCCCACGTCGCTGCTGCTCCTCCTGGGCCTGGGTACGACCGGCGCAGTTCTGCTGCACGCAAGCGCGCAATGGTGGGGCGCGCGGCGGGTGGGCATCGTGCTCGTGCCCAGGGCCGGGTGGCGTGACCCGCAGGTGCGTGCGGTCGTCCGGCGTGCGCTGCCCGCACTGGCCCAGGCGGCGCTGGCCGCTCTCCAGCTGGGGGCGCTGCTCGTCGTCGCCGACCGGGTGGCCGGTGGTGTCGTGGCGTTCCAGCTGGCGACGAGCTTCTACTTTCTCCCGATAGCGGTGGGCGCCACCCCGGTGGCGCTCTCGCTGGTGCCGCGGCTGTCCCGGATGATCGCGCCGAGCCAGGCTCCTGTGTTCCGTGATACCTACGTGCGCGGCCTGGCCTTCGCGTCCTTCCTCGTTATCCCGGCCGCCACCGCGTACGCCGTGCTCGCCCGGCCGCTGGCTGGCGCGATCGCGTTTGGCCGCTTCAGCGCGTCGGGCGGCGCTGGATTGCTGGCCGCGTCGCTGACCGGCCTGGCACCCGGCATCATCGGCGAGACGCTCTTCCTGGTGACCACCTACGCGTGCTACGCGCGCAAGGACACCACGCATCCGCTGCGGGGAATGATGATCCAGACGGCCGTCTGCGCTGGAGTAATCGCCGCCAGTCTGCAGATCCACGGTCCCGCTCTGCTCACCGCGCTCGGCCTCGGCCTGTCGGCCGGCAGCATCACCGCGGCCCTCTACCTGGTGCACCACCTCCGGCGCGGGCTGCCGCCCGGGGGCGAGCCCACCCTGCGCCCGTTGCTGCGCACGATCGTCTGCTCGGCCATCATGATCGTGCCGGCCTGGGGCACGGCGACCTTCCTGGGCCGCCACCTGAACACGGCCACTGGGCATGTGGCCGCGATGCTCGCCGCCAGCGCGGTAGGCGCCAGCGTCTACTTCGCGCTGCAGGCGGCCCTGCGTGCTCCGCAGATGACGTGGGTGGCCGGAGCGCTGCGGCGCGGCCGACGGCCGCCCGGCCCACCGGGGGATGCGGTCGCTGGTGCGCAGCACCCGGCCGGGCGGCGCGTCCGCCGGCTGGGGCGGGCAGCTGATCTCGGGCAGGCGATAGGGCCGGTCCTCGGGCGGCTGCGGCTCGAGATCGCGCTTCTCCTCGGGTGCGTCGCGATCGGGGTTCTGACGGCGATCAGCGTCAAGTACGCACTAGTCGCCATGGTTGTGCTCGGCCTCAGCGGATGGGTTCTGGTCAGGCCCGCCGTGGCGGCCTACCTGCTCATCTTCCTTACCCCGCTCATCGTGGGCATCGACGCAGGCCACCTCATCCCCTTCTTGCGCCCGAACGAGGCTCTCATCGTCCTGTTCGGCGCCCTCATCGGCCTGCGCTGGCTGGCCGGAGTCCGCACCGGCGACCGCCGGTGGCCGAGGCTGGATCGTGCCGACATCACCCTCATCGCGCTCGGCCTCACCAGCTCGGTCGTTCCGCTCATGATGATGGTGGCCCGGCAGCGCCCGATCACCACCGACGACCTCCTGTACTGCATCGTGATCTGGAAGCTGCTCGGCGAGTACGTCATCGTGCGCGCCACCATTACGACCCGCGAGCAAGCGATGCGCTGCCTGGTGCTCTCCGTGGCCTCGGCCGCGATCGTCTCCGCGATCGCCATCCTCCAGTCGCTCGGCCTCTTCGGCGTCCCCGCCCTGCTGGCCAAGTTCTACGCGCCGCTGGGGGTGACGACCGCCCTGACGAACGGCCGGGGCAGCTCACTGCTGTCGCTGCCCGCCGCCGTCGCGGATCTGGCGATACTCAACCTGGTCATCGCGATCGCCATGATCGCCCGCGGTCACCCGCGGCGGCTGTGGCTCGGCGGCCTCGCGGCGCTCTTCGCGATGAGCGTGCTGGCCGCGGCGGAGTTCTCAACGGTGATCGGGCTCGTCGTGGCCCTCGGCGCGGTGGTGGCGCTGACGAAATCGGGCAAGATCGTCGCCTACGCCGTTCCGGTGGCATTCCTCGGCGGAGTTCTGCTCTGGCCGGTGATCGAGATCCGGCTGAGCGGCTTCCACAGCGCGTCCGGCCTGCCCATCAGCTGGATCACGAGGCTGAACAACCTGCAGACGTACTTCTGGCCGACCCTGTTCTCGGACTACAACTGGATCCTGGGTGTGCGGCCCTCCGCCCGCGCCGCCGCGCCCAACCAGGAGTACGGGTACGTCTGGATCGAGAGCGGCTACACGTGGCTGCTCTGGGGCGGCGGGATCCCCCTGCTGGCCAGCTACGCCGGCTTCGCGGCCGCGGTCGTCCGCAAGGGCTGGATCTACGCCCGGCGCCCGGACGCCGCGGGAATCGCCGGCACCGCGGTCGCCGCGGCCATGTGCGCGCAGATGTTCCTGATGGTTTTCGACCCCCACCTGACCTACCGCGGCGCGGGCGACGCTGTCTTCCTGATCCTGGCTCTGGTCCGCGTGCTGCCCAGCCGGTCGGCCCGGGCGGATGACAGTGGCACGCCGGTCGTGGCGGCCGCCGCCACGCCTCGACTTCAGGAGGTTTTCGCATGATGCTCCACAGCGAGCGGGCCCGCCGGCCGCGGGTGCTCATGCTCATCGAGAACGTGCCGCTGGCCCGCGACCACCGGCTGCGCAAGCAGGC
>DAIRVB010000031.1:7041-10715 GCA_036803065.1 Streptosporangiaceae bacterium | reverse complement strand
GCCATGCCGGTGGCTGGGACGCCCCGTCGTCTTCGACTTCCGTGACCCGTCGCCGGAAACCTACGAGGCACGTTACGGGCGCGGCCACGGCGCTACCTACCGCGCGCTCCTGCTGCTCGAGCGCTGGAGCCTGCGGGCGGCCGACCGCGTCCTGGTCGTCAACGAGTCCCTGCGGCGGATGGCCCGCCAGCGAGGAGGCGTCGACGATGCGCGGATCGTCCTGGTCGGAAATGGCCCGGCCGCGTCGCGGGTCGCCCGCCATCCCGCCCGGCCCGAGCTGAGAGGCGGACGGCGCCGGCTCTGCTGCTGGGTGGGCTTGATCGGCCCACAGGACCGGGTCGACCTGGCGCTGAAGGCGGTCGATCATCTGGTGCACGTCAGGAAGCGGACCGACTGCGCGTTCGCCTTCGTCGGCGCGGGCGAGGCTCTGCCAGCGGCCCGCCAGCTGGTCGTTGAGCTCGGCATCGGGGACTGGGTGAGCTTTCCCGGCTGGGCGCAGGAAGAACTGGTCTTCGACTACCTGTCGACCGCCGATCTCGGGCTCGAGCCCAACATGGAGGAGTACGTGTCTCCCGTCAAGGTGATGGAGTATCTGGCGGCTGGCCTGCCGGTCGTGGCGTTTGCGGCCGAAGAGAATGTCCGCCTGGCGGGCGAGGCGGCCCGATACGCCCCTAAGGGGAATATCACCGCGATGGCCCGGCTGATCGATGAGCTGCTCGACGACGATGCCAGTCGTGAGCAGATGGGACGGATAGGCCAGAATCGCGTGAAAGAGTTTATCGCGTGGGACCATCAAGCCGGGCCGTACGTTTCGGCACTAGTGGAGCTACTCGGTCCAGCCGTCGCGCATAGCAGCGGCACAGCGGGCGGCCATAAGAGGAAAAAGCGGGAAAGGGAGGTCATCAGCGTGACCGGGACCGGATTGGTGGACAGGCACCGATGAAGCTATTGCGTAAACGCGGCGTATGGGTGGTGCTCGCGACAATGGCCTGCATCGCGGGAGCCTGGCTGGTCGGCGCGGGTGGGACGACGCAATACACCTCGGCCGCCGAGGTGGACGTGGAGGCGCGCGTATTCGCAAACACGGTGCCAGTGACGCCGAACCTCGCGAACGAGAAGGCGATTGCGACATCCGGGAGCGTCCTGGACGGCGCCGCGCAATCGCTGGGCATAACCTCCGCTGGCCTGGCGGCGCAGCTGGCCGTCTCCTCACCGGCGAGCACCAACCTGCTGTCGATCGCCTGCACGACCCCTGAGCCTGCAACGGCTCAGCAGTGTGCCGCGGCCGTGGCCCAGGCCTACGCCAATGTCCGCAATGAGGCGGCGAGTTCCACGTTGGTCCGGGCGCATGACTCGTTCAGTGTCACGGTTGTTACGCCTGCGCCGCTGCCCAGCACGCCCACCGGAACGAGCAAACTGGTCGTATTGTCCCTCGGCACAGTTCTCGGGCTGGCGCTGGGCGTCGGGACCGCGTTCGTGCGCGATCGTTTCGACGACCGGGTCCGGGACCGCGACGACCTCGAACAGTGCCTGGATGCCCCGGTCCTCGCCGCTATCCCGCGGGTTCGCCGTTCGGCGGGTCCGGCGTCGGTCTTCCGCAGCGCCCCGCTTTCCCGGGCGGCGGAGGCTTACCGCCATCTCCGGGTGCGCCTCGATTCGCTGATCGCCGCGACAAATTCCCAGGGAAAGGTCGTGCTCGTGACCGGCGCGCACGCTGGCGAGGGCCGCACGTGTGTCGCGAGCAACCTGGCCGCGGCGCTGGCGCACGCTGGTGCCAACGTTCTCCTGGTGGATGCGGACCTGCGACATCCGTCCTTGAGCGAGGTATTCCATACCAGCGAACGGCGCGGGTTGATGGATCTGCTCGCCGGCGGGGCGTCGCTCAACGAGGTGATCGTGCCGACCGACCTGCCCGGCCTGGGCCTGGTGACCGTCGGAACGGCCACGGATCGGTCGGCGGAGATGTTTGAGGTTGGCCGGCTGACTCGCGCTTTCGCGGGCATGACGGCCGCGGCAGATGTCGTGATTGTCGACAGTGGGCCGGCCTTGACGGTTTCTGACCCGATCGCGCTGACACGGGTGAGCAACATAGTGGTGGTCGTGGCTAACGTCCGCCGCACCCGTCGCGCCGCCGTCCGGGCCGCTGTGGGTGAAATCAGGGGGGCCGGGCCGGGGACCATTGTCGGCGTAATCACCGGCTCACCGCGCTCATTCAGGAATACCCGGCCGCGCCGCGACTTCGCAGCTGGGTGGAAACCGCTGGCATCTTCCGCCGCCGAGCCCGTGCAGATGAGCGCTGACGACGCTGGCAGCCAGGAGGCGGCCTCGCACAGTAGCTGGAAGCACCGGGTGCTGGCAGACAGATCGCAGAGGACTCTGAAAAGTGATGCCCATTGGGTAGACCACGAATTGCTCACTGAGGAGCGCGCGCTCACCTTGTGATCGGGCCGCTGGCCATGGGCTATAACGGTAGCCGCTACCAGGCTCGGATTTAGTTCTGGTGCCCGGGACCGTTTTTGTTCGGTCAGCAGGAGGAGAAGCTGTTGCGGATTCATACATGGCATGCCCATGTGAAGGTGCTCGGCGCCCTGTTGCTGGCGGTCGGTGCCATTCTGGTGCCGGTGCTGGCCGGAGCCTCGTCGGCCCGCAATACCGGGGGCAGCGCCGTCATCGCCCCGGTTCAAGGATTGCACGTGTCCGGGAACCAGATCGTCAACGCGAGCGGGAGAGCTGTCCGGCTGATCGGATTCAACAACTCTGGCGCCGAGTACGCCTGCGAGGAAGGCTGGGGGATTTTCGACACCCCGCAGACCACCATGACCCGGGCCATCGTCGCGGCGATGGCTACCTGGGCCGGTGCGAATGCTGTCCGGGTAGCGGTCAATGAGCAGTGCTGGCTGGGGCAGCCAGGCATCAAGACTGCCTACGCGGGCGCCAACTACCAGCGTGCCGTCGAGCGGTACGTTTCACTGCTGAATGCATACGGCTTCGCGGTGATCCTGGATCTGGCGGGCACCGCCCCGGGCATCGAGATGTCGGCGAATCAAGAGGCGATGCCCGACAGCCACAGCGCGGCCTTCTGGCGGTCGGCGGCCACCGCGTTCCGTCGAAACAACTCGGTGGTGTTCGACCTGTTCAACGAGCCGTGGCCGGACAACAACGCCGATACGGCCGCGGCCTGGTCGTGCTGGCGGAACGGCGGGTGCACCCAGACCTCGCAGAACGGCGGCGTGGGCTACCGGGCGGCCGGGATGCAGCAGCTCGTCAGCGCGGTCCGCGGCACCGGTGCCCGCAACATCGTGATCGCGGAGGGTATTCAGTACGGCGAGGCCATCGACCAGTGGCTGAAGTACCGGCCCAGCGATCCGACCGGAAATCTCATCGCGTCGGTCCATGTGTACTCGTTCAACGGCTGCTCCAGCCTGCGCTGTTACGACGGTGCCATGAAAATGCTGGCCGCCCGCGTCCCCGTGCTTATTGGCGAACTGGGCCCGAACCTCACCACGCCCTATACCCCGGCGCTCGATAACCACTGCCCGCCTGCGGACATCGGCAGCACCGTTTTCGACTCGACGTTGCTGAGCTGGGCGAGCAAGAACAAGGTGAGCTGGATGGCGTGGAGCTGGAATCCCTGGGGAGACTGCTGGTCGCTGGTCAAAGACTTTGATGGCGCG
>DAIRVB010000031.1:350-6941 GCA_036803065.1 Streptosporangiaceae bacterium | reverse complement strand
TAGCGGGCAAACTCGGCGTACAGCGTCGCCGTCTGGGCCGCGATGGCCGGCCAGCCGAATTCGGCGATTGCCCGCTTACGCCCTCGCTGGCCCATCCAGGTGGCACGGTCCGGGTCGCGCAGGAGCGTGTTGAGGCCGCCGGCCAGGGCGGCCGGATCATCCGGCGGCACGAGCAGCCCGGTCTCGCCGTCGTCGACCACCTCAGGGATGCCTCCGACGCGCGAGGCCACCACGGCCGTGCCGCACGCCATCGCCTCAAGGTTCACGATCCCCAACGGCTCATACAGCGATGGGCAGGCAAACGCCGTGGCGTGCGACAGCAACTGGATGACCTCACGCTTGGCGAGCATGCCGGACAGCCAGATCACGCCGGACCTGGTCTCCTGGAGGTGCTCGACCAGCGCGGTCACCTCGGCGGCCAGCTCCGGGGTGTCCGGCTGGCCCGCGCAGATCACGAGCTGGGCCCCCGGATCGAGGGCGCTCGCCGCGCGCAGCAGCACCGGCAGGCCCTTCTGCCGGGTGATCCGGCCCACGAACACCACGGTCGGCCGGGCCGGGTCGACGCCGTAACGCCGGAGCACGTCGGTCCCGGGGTCGGCGGCGTACTCGATGGTGTCGATGCCGTTCCGGATGACCCGGACGCGCTCCGGCGGCACCGCCGGGTAGGCGGCGAGCACATCGGCGCGCATGCCCTCGGACACGGCGACCACGGCTGCCGCGGACTCGACGGCGACCTTCTCGCACCAGGAGGAGAGGGCGTACCCGCCGCCCAGTTGCTCGGCCTTCCACGGGCGGAGCGGCTCAAGCGAATGCGCGGTGACGATGTGCGGCACGCCGTACAGGAGGGCAGCCAGGTGGCCCGCCAGGTTGGCGTACCAGGTGTGCGAGTGCACCAGGTCGGCGGAGCCGACAGCAGCGGTCATCGACAGATCGGTGGAGATCGTCTGCAGGGCCTGGTTCGCCCTATCGAGCAGTTCCCAGGGCCGGTGCGCGACGGCGCCAGCCCGGTCCGCGCCCTGGCAGTGCACCGTCAGGTCGACGAGGCCGCTGAGTTCCCTGGCCAGGTAGGAGACATGCACCCCTGCGCCGCCGTACACCTCAGGCGGGTACTCGCGCGTCAGCAGCGCGACCCGCAACCTGCGCTCCGTGCTGGCCACCACAGTCACGCGGTCACCACCTGGCTCTTGCCCACCACGGTGATCCCGTCGTCGGACACGGCGAAACCGCGCTCCCGGTCGTGCTCCTTATCGACGCCGATGACCACGCCCTCCGGGACGACGACGTTCTTGTCGAGGATGGCGTTCTCGATCACCGCGTGGCGGCCGATGATGGTGTTGTTCAGAATCACCGCGCGTTCCACCCGCGCCCAGCTGTTCACCCGGACCCCGGGGGAGAGCACGGCCTCGCGCACGAGGCCTCCCGAGATGATGACCCCGTTGCTGACCAGGCTGTCGATGGCCCGGCCGACGCGGTTGCCCGAGTCGTGCACGAACTTGGCCGGCGGCTGCGACGCCACCCGGGTCAGGATCGGCCACTTGTCGTTGTAGAGGTTGAACACCGGCAGGACGGCGCACAGGTCCATGTGGGCATCGAAATAGGAGTCGAGCGTGCCGACATCGCGCCAGTAGCCGGCATCGCGCTCGTTCGCGCCCGGCACCTCGTTGGTCAGGAAGTCATACACATCCGCGTTGCGCTCGCTGACCAGCATCGGGACGATGTCGCCGCCCATGTCGTGGCGGCTCGCCCGGTTGGTCGCGTCCTTGCGCAGGGTCTCCACGAGCACGTCGGCGGTGAACAGGTAGTTGCCCATCGACGCGTAGGCCTCGTCCGGGTGGCCGGGGCGCCCGGGCGGGTCGGCGGGCTTCTCCAGGAACGCCTCGATCGACCGCCCGTCCGGGCCGGTCTGGATCACCCCGAATGCGGTGGCTTCGAGCCGCGGCACGGGTATGGCGGCTACCGTGACGCCTGCCCCTCGCTCCAGGTGCTGGCTGATCATCTGCCGGGGATCCATCCGGTAGACGTGATCGGCACCGAAGACGATCACCAGGTCGGGCCGCTCATCGTAGATCAGGTTCAGCGACTGGTAGATGGCGTCGGCCGAGCCGGTGAACCAGTGCGGGCCCAGTCGCTGCTGCGCGGGCACCGGTGTCACGTAGTTGCCGAGCAGGTCGCTCATCCGCCAGGTGGTCGTGATGTGCCGGTCCAGGCTGTGGCTCTTGTACTGGGTGAGCACGCAAACCCGCAGGATGCCGGCGTTGACCAGGTTGGACAGGGCGAAGTCCACCAGCCGGTACAGGCCACCGAACGGGACGGCGGGCTTGGCCCGGTCGGCGGTCAGCGGGGCCAGCCGCTTGCCCGCGCCGCCGGCCAGCACAATCCCCAATATGTGTGGTTCGGCCATTTCACGCCTCCTTGACGACGTTGTCCGCCAGCACGCTGTCGAGGATCTGCTGCGCCTCCTCCTGGATGCGAGCGAGATGATCGGCGCCCCGGAACGACTCGGCATAGAGCTTGTAGACGTCCTCGGTACCCGACGGCCTGGCCGCGAACCAGCCCGATTTGGTGATCACCTTCAGCCCGCCGAGCGGCTCGCCGTTGCCCGGCGCGGTGGTGAGGCGGTCGAGCACCGGCTCGCCGTCAAGTTCAGCCACGTCGACCTGATCGGGGGACAGCTGGCCGAGGACGGCCTTCTGCTCCCGGGTGGCCGGAGCGTCGATGCGGGCGTAGGCCGGGTCGCCCAGGCGGGCGGCGAGGTCGCGGTAGTGCTCGCTGGGCGTGCGGCCGGTCACCGCGGTGATCTCGGAGGCGAGCAGGGCCAGGATGATGCCGTCTTTGTCGGTGGTCCAGACGCGGCCGTCGCGGCGGAGGAACGAAGCCCCGGCGCTTTCCTCGCCGCCGAACGCGATGCTCCCGTCGAGCAGGCCGGGCACGAACCACTTGAACCCGACCGGCACCTCGGTCAGCCGGCGGCCTGCCGCACCGGCTACCCGGTCGATGATGGAGGAGCTGACCATGGTCTTGCCGACGGCGGCCACGGCCGGCCAGTCCGTGCGGTGCCGGTACAGGTAGTCGATCGCGGCCGCGAGGTAATGGTTGGGATCGAGCAGGCCCGCGTCCGGCGTGACGATGCCGTGCCTATCGGAGTCGGTGTCGTTGCCGGTCGCGATGGCGAACTCGGCCCGGCGGGCGATGAGCGAGGCCATCGCGTACGGTGACGAGCAGTCCATCCGGATCCGGCCGTCCCAGTCCAGGGTCATGAACCGGAAGGTGGCGTCGACCACGGGGTTGACCACGGTCAGGTCAAGCCCGAAGCGGTCGGCGATCTCGCCCCAGTAGGCCACGCTCGCGCCGCCCAGCGGATCGGCGCCGATCCGCACCCCGGCGCTGCGCACCGCGTCGAGATCCACGACTGTCGGCAGCCCGGCCACGTACTCGCCCAGGAAGTCGAAGCCGCCAGTGGTGTCCGCCGCCCGGGCCCGCGCGTAGCTGACCCGGCGCACCTCCCGCAGGCCGCCGCTGAGCAACTCGTTGGCCCTGTCCTGGATCACCGTGGTGATCTGCGACCCGGCGGGGCCGCCGTCGGGCGGGTTGTACTTGAAGCCACCGTCTTCTGGCGGATTGTGCGACGGGGTGACCACGATCCCGTCCGCGAGGCCGTCCGTTCGTGCCTCGTTGTGCGCGAGGATGGCGCGGGATACCGCGGGGGTCGGGGTGTAGCCGGCCCGGCTGTCCACCAGGACCTGGACGTCATTGGCGGCGAGCACCTCGAGAGCGGTGACGAAGGCGGGCTCGGAGAGCGCATGGGTGTCGCGGCCCAGGTAAAGCGGGCCCGTCAGGCCGGCCTGCGTGCGGTACTCGCAGATCGCCTGCGTCGTGGCGGCGATGTGGTCGTCATTGAACGCAAGCTTGAGCGCCGAGCCGCGATGCCCTGACGTGCCGAACGCGACCCGCTGCTGCGGGATGGAAGAGTCGGGGTGCTCCGCGTAGTAGGCGGTGACCAGCCCAGCCACATCCACGAGGTCGGCCTGCCGGGCCGGCTGGCCGGCGCGCTCATCCACTGGCACCGCCCGCTCCTTCCTGGGCGGCTTAACGCCCCGATCGATGGTCAGCTGGAAACTCCCGGCTCCCCACCCAGTGTTCCCTCAAACAGGCCTGGCCGCCACGAGCCCGGCCATGGCGCGGAACCTGCCCAGCGAAGATCAACGTCTGGTGTTCGTTGCGTTACTTTCGGGTTTGGTTTCTATTAAAAGGAGTTGTGTGCGTGCCGCCAGGCAGGCACCATGTCCCGGTGACATGGACCGCGCCTGAAGTTCCGCGCACAGACCCGCCCGAAGTCGCCGGTGAGCGTGAGTCGCTGGAAGGCTGGCTGGACTACCACCGTGCGACGCTGCTGCACAAATGTGCGGGCCTGACGGGCGATCAGCTCACTGAGCGTGCCGCGGCCCCGTCGTCGCTGTCGCTGCTCGGGCTGGTCCGGCACATGGCCGAGGTGGAGCGCTGGTGGTTCCGGCGGCGGTTCGCCGACCAGTCCGAAGTGGGAGACCTGTTCTGCACAGAAGAGTTTCCCGACGGGGAGTTCGACCTCGCCGAAAGCGGCGGCGCCGAGGCGGATTTCGCTACCTTCACGGCGGAGTGTGCCCTGGCCAGGCAGGCGGCGGCGGGCCGGTCGCTAGACGATACATTCGCGTCCCCTCGCGATGGCAGCCCCATGGACCTGCGCTGGATTTACGTGCACATGATCGAGGAGTACGCGCGCCACAACGGCCACGCCGACATCCTCCGCGAGCGGATCGACGGAGTAACGGGAGAATAGGCGCAGCCGGAATGTCGCTCAGGCATGCGACGGCGTGACTTCTGCCATCCTCGACCAGTTGTCCCCCGGCACCTGCATGTTGATGATCTCGGGTGTCTCCGCGACCACGTCGGGCATCCAGGCCATGGCCGCCTTGAAGTGGCCGGAGTTCACGTGGGCCGCGGCTGCGTCGTCCTGGAACGCCTCGACCAGGACGAACTGGTGCGGGTGGTCGACGCTCTTGGACCACTCGAAGAAGATGTTGCCCGGCTCACCGCGGGTGGCCTGGGTGAAGTCGTCCACGAGGGTGAGCCACTCATCGCTCCGCTCGGGCCGGATGGTCCACTTGACGACGATGAAGATCATGGGGGCTCCTCGGCATTGAGTGCGGGCCACATCCGGAGTTGATGACCGGGCTGCAGGTGGTTGCGTCGATTTTACAAAAGCGGCCGCCCGGCCTGGGAACGGCCGGTCACCAGGGCATGGTGCGGGCGATCGCCTCCCGGACCACGTCCCGGATCTGGCCGGTCCGCCGGTACGCCTGACGCTGGAACCGGGCGCCGTTTCCCCGGTCAAGCACGTCGTCCAGGAGCCCGGCGACGATGGCGTAGTCACCGGCGTCCGTGAGAGCGGGCCGCACGTGCTCAAGCAGTTCGCTCACCACGTCGCGGGCGGCGGCCGGCCGGTGCGAGACGGGTCCGACCAGCTGGCCGTCCAGGCCGGACCGGCTGGCCCGCCAGGAAGCCAGGCGCAGCAGTTCGGTGCGCACAGGGCGGGCGGGCTCGCCCAGCCGCCAGCTCCGGGCCGCCGTCTCGACCAGGGAGCGGACGAGCGCCGCGACGAGCACCGCGTCGTCGGGGTGCAGGCAGACGTCCGCGACACGGATCTCGATGGTCGGATAGCGCCGGGAGAGCCTGGCGTCAAAGTAGATCATGCCCTGGTCCAGCACCGTGCCGGTGCCCACCATCGCCGCCGTCACGTCGTTGTACGCCTGCGCGGATCCGAACTGCTGCGTGGGTCCCGACGACGGCCACCGCCCCCAGGCCTGGTACCTGAAGCTCTCGTACCCGCTGTCTTGTCCCTGCCAGAAAGGCGAGTTGGCGGTCAATGCGATCAGCGGGGCCAGCCACGGCTGGATGCGGTCAAGGACCGCGATCCCTTCCTCGTCCGAGGACACCTCCACATGCACGTGGCATCCGCAGGTCAGCTGCTCCTGCGCGGTGAGGCCGAACTCGTCCGCCATCCGCCGGTACCGGCTCTTGAGGGTGAGGGAAGGCTCAACCGCCATCGGCGACGTCGCCACGGCGGCTACCTGAACGCCTACTCGCCCGGCGGCCTCGGCCGCCAGCGACCGGCAGCGGCGCACCTCCCGGCCTAGATCGTCCAGTGAGACGCAGGGCCGGGTCCCGGTCTCAATCTGCTCCAGCTTGAGCTCGAACTCGAGCCCCTCATCAGGATCGTCCCTGTCGTCATCGGGCCGGGCCGACGCCGGCTCTTCCGCGGCGGCTTCTTCCGCAGCCCGCATCACCGCGGCGGCGACCGCGCGTGCCTGGCCACTGGCCGGGTCGACGAGCAGCAACTCCTCTTCAACTCCGACGCTACGCACTGTCACTGTCCCAAGGATGCCAGCCGAATGTTTCCCTGTGTTAACTTTCGACCGACGAGCCGGCCCTGGTTACCGTGGTGAGGCCACCGCAGCGGAAGGGACGCCAATGCTCGACGACATTACGTCCGACGACAGCGAGTCGCCCACCATCGGCCTTGTGCCGGCGGGGGTCCCATGGGAACAAGTGCAGGAC
>DAIRVB010000031.1:0-340 GCA_036803065.1 Streptosporangiaceae bacterium | reverse complement strand
GACCACATAAAGATCATGCATGCCCCGCTGCTGGTGCGCCCGGATGACACCGGCGGTTATGTCGGGGCCTACTGGGACGGCACGAAGCTGGTGGTGGCCGGGGATCTCGGATCGGATCAGGAGCAGGCGATCCAGGAGTTCCGGGAGTTCCTGCGCGAGCACGGCGAGGACTAACCGGTAGCACGGCCGGGCCCAACGTGAGCCCGGTGAGGACCAGCACCGAGCACGGTGAGGACAACAATCGTCGGCCAGCAGTCCGGGCTTTGCCTGGACGTGTCCGGCGCTGGAACCGCGAACGGCACCCCGATCGAGATCTGGACCTGCAACGGGCAGGCCAACC
>DAIRVB010000030.1:12711-14520 GCA_036803065.1 Streptosporangiaceae bacterium | reverse complement strand
CTTGGCGGGGGCGCTGACGGGGCGGCCGGGTGAGGGATCCGTTCCGGGGCGCGATCCAGATCGCTGCCTTCACGGCGATGATGGCTGCCCTGATCGCTGGCTGCGCCGCCGCCCCGGCGGCCAGGCACCCGGCCGCCGCCGGAACCGCTGCCCGCCGCCTGCGCGCGTCCGGCGCGGCAACCGGCCCCAACGGGTCCGGCACCGCCAGACCGGCCATACCGGCGGCTCCGCCGGTCACCCTGGCCGGCTACTACGCGCAGAAGCTGAGCTGGCAGACCTGCGCGAAGAAGTTCCAGTGCGCGCGGCTGCTGGTGCCCTTCGACTACAGCCGTCCGGCATGGCTCCGGTTCTCACTGCCGGTCATCCGGCTCCCCGCCACGGATCCGGCCAAGCGGACCGGCTCGCTGGTGATCAACCCGGGCGGCCCGGGCGGCTCCGGCATCAGCTACGCGCTGCAGGCCCAGAGCGTCATCTCCGCCGCCGTGCGCGCCCGGTTCGACGTGGTTGGATTCGACCCGCGTGGCGTAGGCGGCAGTGAGCCGGCTGTGCACTGCATGACCGGGCCGCAACTGGACAGGTATTTCGAGACCAACGACACCCCGGCCGATCCTGCGCAACTGGCCATGATCGTCTCGGAGAGCAAGCTCTTCGCCAGTGGATGCGAGCGGAACTCCGGACCGCTGCTGCCCTACGTGGGCACGCAAAGCGCCGCGAGGGACATGGACGTGCTGCGCGCCGCGCTCGGCGACCGCAAGCTCACCTACCTCGGCAAGTCTTACGGGACCTATCTGGGCACCTGGTACGCGCAGCTGTTCCCGTCCCACGTGCGCGCGCTGGTGCTTGACGGGGCCATTGACCCGGATGCCTCCCCCTTCAGCATGAATACCGTCCAGAGCGAGGGATTCGAGGTGGCACTGCGTTCGTTCGCCGCCGACTGCATGACGCGGACGACCTGCCCGCTGGGCCATGGCGGGAATGTGAACGCCGGAATCGCGCGCCTGCAGGCGCTCATCACCAAGGCCACCAGCCACCCGCTGCTCAATGACCTGGGCGACGGCCGGTCAGCGAACGGGGCGCTCCTGCTCAACGGGGTCGTCACCGCGCTGTACAGCAAGGGGTACTGGGCGACGCTTCGTTCGGCGCTGCAGGCCGCGTTCGCCGGGGACGGCACCCTGCTGATCGATCTCGGCGACCTGCTGTACGAGCGGAGTCCCGGCGGCAGCTACTCGAACCTGGCGGACGCGAACACGGCAGTGGACTGCCTGGACCGTCCGTGGTCACGAGGACTCGCGGCCTGGAGTTCCGCGGCGGCAGCCGCCGCGAAAGCGGCGCCACAGTTCGGCGAGGCCATCATGTGGGGCAGCCTGCCGTGCGCCTACTGGCCGGTGACCTCGCCCCCGCTGCCAGCCATCCGCGCGGTCGGCGCGCCCCCGATCCTCGTCGTCGGGAACGAGCGGGATCCCGCCACGCCGTACCGGTGGGCCGTGGCCCTCGCGGGTGACCTGGCGTCGGGGGTGCTGCTGGGCTGGAACGGCGACGGGCACACTGCGTACATGATGGGCAGCTCGTGCGTGGACGGGATCGTCAACCGGTACCTGCTCAGCCTGGCGGCCCCGCGGAGCGGGACCCTGTGCCGCTAGCGGGCCCCGCGACGGCGATCAAGGAAAACAGGGCGGCCCCGAGGCGACTGCGGGACCGGTAGACTCTTGGCGCTGCCGGACCCGGCGGCGTGCCGCCTTAGCTCAGTCGGTTAGAGCGACGCACTCGTAATGCGTAGGTCCCCGGTTCGATTCCGGGAGGCGGCTCCCA
>DAIRVB010000030.1:4131-12611 GCA_036803065.1 Streptosporangiaceae bacterium | reverse complement strand
GTAAGCACTCCGTATCCCCCTGTATCCAGGGATGCCCCCGAATACGCCGACAAGCGTCCTGATTACGCGGGGATATGCAGAAATCGCGTCGTCCCGGGTTGTCACCCAGGACGACGCCGGAAGCCATCTACTGAACCGACCAGGAGATAGAGCCCATGACCAGGAACGATAGACCGCCACCGACGCGCCGCGGCGTGCATGAGCTGCGGTACGTGCGGCATCAGCCCGCCGGGCGGACCGCGCTCGGCCAGCTCGCGTTCAATGACGCGAAGACCATGCCATACCTGGCGCAGATGGCCGCCGAGCGCCGCAAGATCGTCGCGCTGATTCCGGCCCACAACGAGGAAGACGCGATCCGCGACACCATCACGTCCCTCAACGGCCAGGACTTACTACCTGACCGCATCATCATCGTCGCGGATAACTGCAGCGACGACACGGAACTGATCGCCTGCGCCGCCGGGGTCGAGGTCATGGCCACCCGGGACAACCCGTGGAAGAAGGCGGGCGCACTGAACCAGGCGCTTGACCGGATCCTCCCGGAGCTCCAGGACCGGGACCTGGTGCTGATCCAGGACGCGGACACGAACCTGAACCCTGGTTTCCTGTCGAGCGCCGTGGCGGCGATGACGGATGACGCGGGCGGGGTGTGCGCGCAGTACGACAGCCCGCCGCCCCGCAACATCCTGGAGCGCCTGCAGTCCAGCGAGTTCGCCCGGTCCCGCCGCCGTACCCGCTTGCAGGGCGCGGGACGGTTCTGGTCGGCGCAGCCGGAGACAACGAAGATCCTGGTGGGGATCGCGGCACTGTTCCGGGTGGGTGTCCTGCGGGAAGTCGCCGCGGCCCGCGCGGCGGGGAGGATTCCCGGCACCCGTGACCGCACCGTGTACAGCAGCACGTCGGTGTGCGAGGACTACGAGCTCACCCTTGCGCTGCGCTCCCTCGGGTACCGGCTGCTCTGCCCGGACGGGTGCAGGCCGAAGACCGACGCCATGCCGACGCTCACGAAGCTATGGCACCAGCGGGTCCGGTGGACCCGTGGAGGGCTGGACGACCTGTACGTCTACGGCGTCAGCCCGGTCACCAGAGGCTACGTCGCCGCGCATGCGTGGCGGATGGTGGCGATGCTGTCCCCGTTCCTGTACGCGAGCTACCTGCTGGCGCTGTACCTGACGTTCGGGCATATCGCCTGGTCGAGGCCGTGGCTCCTGATCAACGTGCTGTTCATAGCGGAACGGGTCATCACCGTCCGGGAGGAAGGCTGGCGGGCGATGGCCGTGTCGGCATTGCTGATCCCTGAACTGGCCTACGACTGGTTCATGTCCGCCGCCTACCTGTCCGGGCTCGCCGGGCATTTGCGTGGCTCCGCGCCGCAGTGGAGGGAAACCTGATGCCGGGAACCATGGCCCCGGACACCCCAGCGGGTGTCCTTGGCACGGTCGTGCTCATCCTCACGATCGTGTTCGCACTGATGGCGGTCAGCAGTTTCCTGCCGAGGTTCTGCTGGCGGCGGACCGAGCACCGGATGACGACGGAAAGGGAAAGAAGCGATGAGACGTATAGTCATCGGCCTGCCGCTGGCGGTCGTCGCCCTGATCGCCGCCGCGGTGGTGCTCACGTCCGGCCTCGGGCGAACTCACGCCCGCGCGGCCGCAACCGCGACGTCGGCAGCGGCAGTCCCGCCGGCGCTGGTCCTCGCGTACGTGCATGACGTGACCTCAATCCCGGTGCTGGCCTGGCATCAGGTGGACGAAGGCTGCTCGCCGTCGGCTGCGGTGTGTGACGCCAAGGGCAACGACGAGACAGTCAGCCGCTCCCAGTTCGTCGCCGAGTTGTCGTGGCTGAAGGGCCAGGGGTACCAGTCGGTCACCGCGGGCCAGTACGCCGCATGGGCGGCAGGGCTGAAGGTGGCGCTGCCAGCAAAGCCGGTCCTGCTGACCTTCGACGACGGGACCGTCAACTCCTACACGGACACGACGGCCGTCCTGAAGGACTTCGGTTTCAACGCGGTGACGTTCATCGTCTCCCAATTCGCTGACGGTGCCGCCGCAGGCAAGAGACCGTATGCGGGCTGGGACATGACCTGGGCCCAGTTGCGCGCCCTGCCGCCGGATGTGTGGTCGTTCGCGTTCCACGCCGGATCTCACGGTCACAGCGTGACCTTCCCGCAGAACATGGGCTGCACCTATTACTACCCGTGCCAGTTGCCTACCGAGACTGACGTCGCCTACCAGGCGCGCGTGTCCGGGGAGATCACAGTCGGCCGGCTGGCACTGCGCCGGGAACTGGGCTCGCGGCTGGACACCGCCATGTGGGCGGTTCCGTGGAACGACATAGCGCAGCAGGCCAACCTGCCGGTGTCCGGTAAGGACCCGGCCCGCTGGCTAGCGACGTGGGCAGCATCCCAGTTCCAGATGATTTTCATCCAGGACCCGGCGCACAACGGCTACCAGCATCAACGGTACCGATTGGAGATCCACAGCACGTGGACCCAGGGAGCGTTCGAGGCAAATGTGCTGAATAACATCAGGGACGGCTTCTTCAGGCTGGCAGCTTAAGGCGGCCCGGTAGCAGGGGAGCCGCCCCTCGGTTCGATTCCGGGAGGCGGCTCCCTATTCGGTCGCAGGACGGCCGCGGCCGTGGCAGTTCATCTCGGCAACGGCCACTCGTCTCGTTCTGGCGGTAAGCCGTTGTGTGCGTCCGCTTCGTCGGCGAGCCGGTCGGCCCGGGCCCGGGCGCGGGCGGTCTCCACCTGCCAATGGCGCATTTCGCGTTGCGCCCGCTCCTGGGAGCGTGAGATCACCGCGGCGGTCATGACCGCGGTGATCCACCAGCCGAGGACAACTGCCATGGCGGCCATGACCGCACCCATGATGGCCATCATGGGTCGAGTCCTGGGCACGAGCACGGCAGCCTGCCGCGGCTGGGTGGATCTGCCCATATGGCAGGTCTGGATGATTGGGCATGTCCCGATGTATGGTGTACAGATGTCATGACTCCTCGTTCTGATTTTCGTCGGATGAGGCTTTGGTTTTGATCGGGCCGGTGGCGGCAACCACCGGCCCGACCGTCGTGTCGGGCTAGGACGTCGGCTCGCCAGTCGGCGGGCCCCCGTGCCCGGCACGCTCCGCCCGTCATCAGGCCGCCCCTTCCGCGCGCTGCCGCCCGGTGATGAATGCCAGCGGAGTGAAAGCCAGAGGGCACGCATGAGGAATTGGGCGGTGCGGGCGGCGGGTCCCTTCGCCTGACGTTCATGACGTGGCCCCCTCACGCTTGCGGGGACTCCAGCCTGGTGAGTTAATTGTGGGGCAATAATGCAATTTTCAGTGACACCTGCATCAGGTATTTCCCTGAGCCTCCAAGGCACGTTGCTATGGCACCTGGGCCACGATTAAGACGGCTGTCGGATGGGTACACGACGACCCTGACGGAAGGGAGCCTGACGGAACGGAAGGGCGGGTGTCCGACGATGGCAGCCCCGGCCGTCCGCCGCCGCCGGATGGCCGCTGATGTGAGGCGCAAAGGCTGGTGGGAGTCCTACTCAGATGCGCTGCCCGAGGAACTTGTCGCGCCCATCGGGCTCAGGTGGCGCTCACGGGTTCGGCGTGCATGTTCTCATCACGCGCCGCACCGGGGCACGCCGCTTGGCGCCAGAACATCAGCACGTGCCGGAGGGTTTCGGTGTAGTCGTCGGGATGAGCGTCCATGTCCTGCTCGACCACGGCCAGCGGGCGGAACTCAATCTCCGCCAGGTGGGCCGGCGCCGCGCTTCGCGGATGATCGGCCGTGGCGGTGAACACCCCGGCGAACTGGGCCACCGCTTCGTCCTGCAGGCACGTCACGCCGACGTCGGCGAGCGGCGTCGTGAGGCTCAACTCTTCGGCCAGCCTGCGCCTGGCCGCCACCGGGTAGTCCTCCCCCGCGTGCAGGTATCCAGCGGCTGATGAGCCCCACCGCCCCGGTTCACCGCCCTTTGTCCAGGTCAGCCGGTGCAGGAGCAGTTCGGCGTGGCTGTTGAAGATCAGCACATGGACGGTGCGAAAGTTCGCCCGCAGGCGGAAGAGATCTCTCCGCCGTACGACGCCGATCGGCTGGTTCTGGTGGTCAACCACATCGATGAGGCTGGTGAGCGACGGCGCGGGCACGGTTCAGCCACCCGACGACGGGCAAGATGCTGACAGACCCGGCTTCCGGCTCGGCGCACATGACTTCATACATGCACGTTAGGCCAAGGCTTTCCAGACACGGCTGCGCAACGCCGCCGGATTACGGATTGCCTGAGCCAGCCGGCCTCCGCCGGCGTCCTGACACGATGCCAGCTAGCACAAGAAGCGAATCCTGAAAGATTGCCCGACAAAAGTGATTAAACAGACGCCACGGGCTGGTCCCTGGCCGTACTATTACGCTCCGTCCGCCGACAGTTGGCGGGTCGTCTCGGCGGGGGTCGCGTGCTGGCAGTAAGGCGGAGATACTCCGTGCCTGAGCACATCACCATGTTTGGTGCATGTGCCGGCCCGGTGGGTGCCGTCTATCCGTTCCTGATGGCCCATACGGGCGGCCAGGGCCTGCCCTGCCCGCTGCGGACACTTACCGGTGTGCCGTGCCCGTTCTGCGGCATGACCACCGCGACTGTCGCGATCACGCATGGGAACTGGGCGGGGGCGGCCGGCGCCAACCCTTTTGCCTATCTGGTCGTGGCACTAGTAGTCAGCACTGCCCCGGTCCTGATACTGCGCACCGCGGGCCAGGCATCGGCGCCACGTCCGTGGTCAGTAGAGGCGCGGCGGCGCGTCGGCTGGGTCGTGGCATGCTTGGTCGCGGCGAGCTGGCTGTTCCAACTGCGGCGCTACGGATTCCTCTGAACCTGCCCCCTCGGCGCCGTCCCGATGGCGGCAGTTCTCTCCTCAGAAAGGTCCCTCATGGCCTACGGCAATCCACCTCCGAACTACGGCGATGTCCCGCCCGGCGGCTACGGCAACATGCCACCGCCACCACCGGGCTATGGCAATGCTCCGTCCTACACCTACGCCAACTGGGGCCAGCGCGTCGGCGCCGCCCTGATTGACGCGGCGCCCGGCATCGTCCTGTCCATCATCAACCAGGCGATCGGCAGCACTGGGATCTCGGCGCTGATTTCCCTTATCTCGCTAGGCATTACCATCTACAACCGCTGGTATCTGGGCGGGCGGACCGGCCAGTCCTGGGGGAAGATGGTGCTGAAGCTGAAGCTCATAGGGGAGTCCACGGGCCAGCCGATCGGCATGGGCATGGCCTTCGGGCGCGACATCGTGCACATCCTGGACTTCCTGCCCTGCTTCATCGGCTACCTGTGGCCGCTATGGGACGCCAAGCGGCAGACCTTCGCTGACAAGATCCTTAACACGGTCGTCGTCCCGGTCTGACCACCACAAGTCCGGTGGCCACAAGTCCGGCGGTCACGACTCCGGCTGCCATAAGTCCGGCGGTCACAAGTCCGGCCGCCACGGGTCGGGCTGCCACGAAAGGGGGGTTCCGCGGCCATCCGCCGCGGAACCCCCCTTTCGCGTGCCTTACAGTTTCTCATTCAAAGTTCGCGTTATTCAGATGCCAGCGATCGTCCCGTCCACATCACCAGCACCGACCGCTCGCCCGGGCCTGAAGGCCCGGGCTCACTAGCCGGTCTGAATAACGCTCACAGGCCTTCGTTGATGAGCCTGCCCGCCTGTTCGTACTTCGTCGGCTTGCGCGCCCATCACGGCCATCAGCCCGTAGAGCTGCAGGTAGGCCTGCGACGCCGGGTCGTTGCTGCCGGTGAGCAGGGCGAACAGGATGATGATGATGATGGCGGCGATGACCGACTGGACGATCGACGCGATGTGCGGGCTCTTGAACTTGTGGTGGGTGCGGCCCAGCGCTGATGGCAGCAGCCCCTCACGGCCGAGTGAGTAAAAGTAGCGGGCGGTGGTGTTGTGGAACGAGCACGAGGGAGGCGCGAGCATGAGCGAGGGACCCGATGCATCCTCATGACCTGTCGGCCGGCGGTGACGTCCTCGACCGCGTCACCAGGTGCGCCAGTCAGGCCGCCGGCGGTTACGGCTGCCACCCCGCCGCCACCATCACGCTGCTCAACGTGTCGGAGAACGCCACCTACCTGGTCGAGGATCCCGACCAGGGGCCGTCCATCCTGCGCGTGCACCGGCTCGGCTACCACACCAGGCCGGAGATCGAGTCGGAGCTGGCCTGGATGGACGCGCTGCGGGCGGAGGCGGGCGTGCGCACCCCGCGGGTGCTGCCCGCCCCCGACGGCCGCCGGGTCATCGTGGCCACCGATCCGGCCAGCGGTGAGCGGCGCGACTGCGTGCGGTTCGAATACCTGCCGGGCAGCGAGCCGGCCAGCCACGACACCGCGCATTTCGCCGAGCTTGGCGAGATCACTGCCCGGATGCACACGCACGCCAGGCAGTGGGTGCGGCCGTCCTGGTTCACCCGGTTCCACTGGGACTACGAAGCGGCGTTCGGCACACAGCCCCGCTGGGGGCGCTGGCAGGACGGGATCGGTGTCGGCCCGGCCGAGCGTGCGGTGCTCGGGCGGCTGGATGCCACCCTGGCGGCCCGGCTCGCCGCGTTCGGCGCCGGTCCGGAGCGCTACGGGCTGGTGCACGCGGATACCCGGCTGGCCAACCTCCTCGTCGACGACGGCGCGGTCAGCGTCATCGACTTCGATGACTCGGGGTTCAGCTGGTTCCTGTACGACGCAGGCACGGCGGTCAGCTTCTTCGAGCACGAGCCGCACGTCCCGGCGCTCATCGACAGCTGGCTGTCGGGATACCGGAGGGCGGCGCCGCTGGCCGCCGCGGACGAGGCGGAGATCTGGACGTTCATCCTGCTGCGGCGGCTGCTGCTGGTCGCCTGGATCGGCTCGCACGCAGCGGTGGACATCGCGCGCGAGCTAGGTGCCGGCTACACCCGGGATAGCTGTGACCTGGCTGAGGCCTATCTGAGCCGGCCCGGCGTTAGCCAGCCGAGCTGAGCCAGCCGAGCTGAGCCGACCGAGCTGAGCAGGGACACCGAGGAAGGGAACGATCAGCATGTTCACATCAATCGCGGGCCGCGCCGTCGTGGTGACCGGCGCGACCCGGGGCATCGGCAAGGGCATCGCCCGCGTGTTCGCGGGCGCGGGGGCCCGGGTGCTCGTCGTCGGCCGGGACGCGGAGGCCGCCAAGGCCACCGTGGCCGAGCTGTCGGACGCCGGGGCGGAGGTCTCGTCAGTGCTGGCCGATGTGGCCCGGCGGGAGGACTGCCAGCGGATCGCGGCCACCGCCGCCGAGCGGCTCGGCGGGATCGATGTCCTCTGCGCGAATGCCGGGATCTTCCCGGAGCGCCGCCTGGTGGACATGACCGACGAGGACCTCGCGCAGGTGTTCGGCACCAACCTGACCGGATGCGTTCTGTCGGTGCAGGCGTGCATTCCCGCGCTGGCCCGGTCCGGCCGGGGCCGGGTCATCCTGACCTCGTCGATCACCGGGCCGATCACCGGCTTTCCCGGCTGGTCGCACTACGGCGCCAGTAAGGCCGGGCAGCTGGGCTTCATGCGCACCGCGGCCATCGAGCTCGCGCCGAGCGGCATCACCGTCAACGCGGTGCTGCCCGGCAACGTGCTCACCGAGGGTCTCGCCGACCTCGGCGAGGACTACATCCGGCAGATGACGGCGGCCATCCCGCTGCGCAGGCTCGGCACCGTCGAGGAGATCGGCCACGCCGCGCTGTTCCTGGCCACTGACGAGGCCGGGTTCATCACCGGGCAGACGATCGTGGTCGACGGCGGGCAGGTGCTGCCCGAGTCGCCGGACGTCGTGGACCCGGGCTGATGACCGATGTCGCGGGCCAGCCTCATGCCGCGAGCCGCGGCCCGGAGACGTGCGCCGGGTGCTCGCCGAGCGGATCTCGGCCGGGCGGCTGCGCCCCGGGCAGCGGCTCGGTGCGGAGCGCGCGCTCGCGGCCGAGCTGGGGTCAGCCGGGCGACCCTGCGCCAGGCGCTGGCGGTGCTGGAAGACAGCGGCCTGGTCCGGCGCGTTCCGGGCCGCGGCGGCGGGCGGCACGCTGGCCGGCCAGCCCGTCGGCCACCGGTACGCGGTCGCGCTCGGCCTGGCGCTCGGCCCGCAGTGAGCTGGCCTGCCCGGCGTTACGGGCGGGGTTCGGTCGCCCCGGCCAGGACAGCGGCGATGTCCGCGACCAAGTCCAGCTGGCCGTCGGCGACCTTCGTGACGAGTTCCCAGGAAGCCTCGTTGGTCATGGTGAGCCGGCGTCCGTTGATGCCGTAAAAGGCGATGAGCGCCGCCAGGGCGAGCCGCTCGTTCCCGTCGGTAAGTGCGCGGCTGGTGGCCAGTGAATGCAGCAAGGCCGCGGCTTTCGCGTCGAGATCCGGGTAGGCGTCCCGGCCGAACGCAGTGACCTGCGGACGGCCGGCGGCGGACTCCAGCAGGCCGTAGTCGCGAACCACG
>DAIRVB010000030.1:0-4031 GCA_036803065.1 Streptosporangiaceae bacterium | reverse complement strand
CGCAGCGACGCCACGTCGGCGTCGCTGAGCCACAACGTCATGGCCATGTACGTATGGTATTAGCAGTAAAACCGGCGGGGGTTCTACTGGGGCAGCAGGAAGCCGCGGAGATAGGCTGCCGAGCCGGCGTGCTGCAGATCGTCGGAGATCACGCTCACCAGCCGTACGCCGAGGGTGACCGGCGGATCCCACCTCTTGTCCACGACGCGGCCGAAGTCGGCATCGGCCAGGCGGCGGAGGTAGCGGAGGGTCCTCTCGTAGACCGCGTCGTGGTATGCGGTCAGCAGCTCGCCCGACTTCACCTGGACGGCCGCGACCTGGTCGGCCGTGTGGCCGTAACCATGGTCGGCCGGCGGCAGCGGCAGCCCGAACCGGTCTGCCCACCCCTCCGACGTCCATAGCTGCTCGGTCTCCATGGCGCCCGCCATGTGGTCGTCCTGGATCCGGGTCAGGTGCCAGACCAGCCAGGTGATCGAGTTCGCCTCGGGGCCCGGGCGGAAGGCCAGCTGCTCGGGCGTCAGGCCGTCCACGGCCTCGTGAACGACCTCACGGATCCTGCCGAACGCGTCAGTGAGCAGATCAACGGCGGCGGTCATGCGACGGCGCACCTCCCGGGGAATGAGTTCTCGTCATCCGAACCTACGACCCCGTCGGCACAATGCGCGCAGCGGGGCCGGCGGGGGACCTGGCCTATAGCGGCCGGTGTGGTTACATTCGTGTGCATGTTCGAAGCGGCCAAGATCCTCGAAGGCCTGAACGATTCTCAGCGGCAGGCCGCCACGCACGGAACCGGGCCGCTGCTGGTACTCGCGGGCGCCGGGACCGGAAAGACACGCACGCTGGTGGCGCGGGCGGCATGGCTGAAAGCGCAGGGCACGGTGGCGGGCCGGATCCTGCTGCTGACGTTCACCCGCCGCGCCGCCGACGACATGCTCGCCAGGGCCGCGCCGCGGGCGGTAGGCGCGGACGAGCGGATCTGCGGCGGTACCTTCCACGCGGTGGCCCACCAGATCATCCGCGCGCACGCCGAGTCGTTCTCGCTGCCGCCGGAGTTCAGCGTCATCGACCAGGCTGATGTGGCGGACCTGCTGGACGTGCTGCGGGCCGAGCACGATCTGGTCGGCGCGCAGCGGCGGGCGCCCCGAGCGGCGGTGTGCGCCGACATCTACACCCGGTGCGTGAACACCCACACGCCGGTGCCCGAGATCGTCCGGGCCAGTTTCCCCTGGTGCGAAGGCTTCATCGAGCAACTCGCCGGGCTGTTCCGCGGATATGTCGCGCACAAGCGCCGGCATGGCCTCGTCGACTTCGACGACCTGCTGCTGCTGTGGCGGGCGGCCCTGGCGGACGCCTCGGCCGGACCGGTGCTGCGCGGGCTCTTCGACGCGGTCCTGGTCGATGAGTACCAGGACGTCAACGCGGTCCAGGCGGACATCGTCCGGCTGCTCCAGCCGGACGGCCACGGCCTCACCTGCGTCGGCGACGACGCCCAGGCGGTGTACGGCTTCCGCGGTGCCGACCCGGTGCACCTGCGGGAGCTGTCCGTCACCTTCCCCGGGCTGGCCGTGGTCCGGCTGGACCGGAACTACCGGTCCAAGGAGGCAGTGCTGCGGCTGGCGAACGCGGTCCGCCCGCAGTCCGATGGCCTGAAACTGATGCTGACCGCCGACCGCGGGGCGGGCGCGGCCCCGGTCCTGGTGCGCTGCCATGACGAGGCCACCCAGGCGCGCGAGATCTGCGCCCGGGTGCTTGAGGCCCACGAGGCCGGCCGTGAGCTGCGGGACCAGGCCGTGCTGGTGCGCGCGGCGCAGCACAGTGACGTGCTGGAGATCGAGCTGTCGGTCCGCGGCATCCCGTTCGTGAAGTACGGCGGCCTGCGGTTCACCGAGGCCGCGCACGTCAAGGACTTCCTGTCGGCCGCCCGGGTGCTGGCCAACCCGGCCGACGACATCGCCTGGTTCCGCCTGCTGCGGCTGCATGAGGGCATCGGCCCGGCGCATGCCCGGCGCATCATCGACGCGCTGAGCCCGGCCGACCCGGCGCCGCTGCGCCGCTGGCCGGACGCGGTCGCCGCGGCGCCGGCCCGCTGGCGGCCGGCGCTGGCCGCGACGGTGGCCGGGCTCACCGCCGCCGCGGCGCTGGAGAAGACGGGGGACCGGGCCGCCGCGATCCTGTCCGCCCTGGAGGATCCGCTGCGGGCCCGCTATCCCGACGCCGGCGTCCGGATAGCCGATCTGGAGCGTCTCGTCGACGCGGCGGCGAGCCGGCCGTCGCTGCACGAGGCGCTCGTCGAGCTCGCGCTCGACCCGCCTGCCTCCGGCTCCGATCTCGCCGGGCCGCCGCGGCTGGACGAGGATTACCTGGTCATCTCTACCGTGCACTCGGCCAAGGGCCTGGAATGGCCGGTGGTGCACCTGCCGCACCTGGTCGACGGCGCCGTTCCGAGCGACATGTCACTGGCCTCCCCGGCCGGGCTGGCCGAGGAGCGGCGGCTGTTCTACGTCGCGGTCACCAGGGCCCGCGACGAGCTCTTCCTGTACGCGCCGCTGCGGCTGCACCATCACCGGACGGCCCGGGACGACCGGCACAGCTACGGGCAGCTGACCCGCTTCCTCGACGCGGCGGCGCTGGCCGAATGCGAGGTCACCGAGGCGGCCCCGCCGCCGCGGCTGATACCTCAGCTGGCGCCGCTCACCACCGGGATCGACGAGGTGCTCGACTCGCTGTGGGGACCGGGGTGACACGCTCACAATGGTGCCGAAACTCAGCGTGCCCGCCATTCGTCTTCGAGCATGGCGTAGACGATCTCGTCAGTCCATTCGCCCTTGACCATTTCGTTCTGCAGGAAATGGGCTTCAGGGCGCATGCCGAGACGTTCCAGAACGCGCGCGGACGCGATGTTCCGCGCGTCCGCGCGGCCGACGATCCGGTGCAGGCCGAGGTCGTCAAAGCCCAGCCGCAGCATCTCCCGGGCCGCCTCCGTGGCGTACCCGTTGCCGTGGTAGTCGGGGTGGAAGATGTAGCCGATTTCGCCCTGCCGGTGCTCCCGGCTCCGCCAGAACAGCACGACGTCCCCGATGAGGATGCCGGTTTCCGGCAGCACCACCGCGAGGATCAGGCTGCCGCCCTCGTCGTGGAGTTCCGTCGCGTGGATCCGCTGTGCGAGTGACGCACGTACCTCGGCGCGGTGGCGCGGGCCGAACAGGAGGTAACGCGTCACCTCGGGCCGGGACTGCAGGTCGTACATGGCGTCGAGGTCGTCGAGCGTGTACGGCCGGAGCGTGAGCCGCGGCGTCATGATCGGATAGTCGGGCGTGAGCATCACCCGATCGTGTTCTCCTCGGTCAGCGGCTCCGGCACGGTAGGCAGCACCGTCTCGAAATACGATTTCGCGGCCGCGGTCGTCCCCACGTCCAAGCCCGCGGCCTCGGACAGGTACCAGCGGTGCTCCAGGATCTCGTGGAAGATCTCCGCCGGGGCGAGCCGTCCGCGCAGGCTCTCCGGAATCGCGGCCAGCACCGGGTCGTAGACCTCCTCAAGCCAGCGATTGGCCGCCACAGTCTCGGAGACCGGATGGCCGTCCTTCTGCTCCAGGTACCCGCGGAAGCTGGCGATGTCGTTGAGCAGGCGGCGGGCCTGGTTCTCCTCCGCGTCGATCCCGGTGCGCACGAAGAGCTGGCGCCGGTGGTGCCCGGATTCGGCGACCCGGGTCCGGACCCGCAGCCGGTTGCCCTCGCCGGTGCTGACGAGCTCCACTTCGTCGGCGTCGAAGCCAAGCTCGTTGAGGCGGCGCAGCCGTTCCGCGATGCGGTACCGCTGCTCGTCCGGGCGCAGGATCTCCTCCCTGGTCAGTTCCTGCCATAGCCGCTCATACCGGGCGCGCAGCTCGTCAGCCACCTCGAACGGCTCGATCTCCGGCGGCAGCAGGTCACCGGCCTGCAGGTCCAGCAGCTCGCCGCCGACCCGTTCCCAGGCCAGCTCAAGGTCCCAGTTGCGCTGGCCGTCGGTGAGTGAGGGGTGCTGCTCACTGG
>DAIRVB010000029.1:1873-14667 GCA_036803065.1 Streptosporangiaceae bacterium | reverse complement strand
GTCACCGACCACGTGGTCGGTGACCCGCTCCAGGAAGTACCGGTCGTGGCTGACCACGACCAGCGACCCCGGCCAGCCATCCAGCAGGTCTTCCAGCTCGGTGAGGGTGTCCACATCCAGGTCGTTGGTGGGCTCGTCGAGGAACAGCACGTTCGGCTCATCGACCAGGATCGTCAGCAACTGCAGCCGCCGCCGTTCCCCGCCGGACAGCTCACCGGCCGGGGTCCACTGCGTGTCACCGCGCAGGCCGAGCCGGTCCAGCAACTGACTGGCCGACCCCGGGCCCACGTCGGCCGCGAGGTTGCCGCGCACCGCAGCGACCGCCTCCCGGGCAGTCAGCGACGGATCCAGCCCCGACCCGTCCTGGGTCAGGTAACCGAGCTGCACCGTCTTGCCCCGGATGATCCGGCCCTTGACGGGAAGCGCTGAACGGCCCGCCAGCAGGTCGAGCAGCGTGGTCTTCCCGCTCCCGTTCGGCCCGACCACGCCCACCCGCTCGCCGGGTGCGAGCCGCCACGTCACGTCGTCGAGCAGGATGCGGTCGTCCACCGTGGCGGTCACGTCCTCCGCCTCCAGCACCGTCTTGCCCAGCCGCGCGGTCGCCAGCCTGGCCAGCTCGATACCGTCGCGCGGCGGCGGCTCGTCAGCGATCAGCTCGTTGGCGGCATCGATCCGGAACCTGGGCTTGCTGGTCCGGGCCGGCGGGCCGCGGCGCAGCCAGGCCAGCTCTTTGCGCAGCAAGCCACGGCGCCGCCGCTCCGTCACATCCGCGACCCGCGCCCGCTCCGCCCGCGCCAGCACATACGCCGAGTACCCCCCGTCATACGCGTGCAGCTTCCCCGTGGCCAGCTCCCACGTCCGGTCACACGCCACATCCAGGAACCACCGGTCGTGCGTCACCGCCACGAACGCTGTGCCCAGATCCCGCAGGTACCGGGCCAGCCAGTCGATCGCCTCCACGTCCAGGTGGTTGGTCGGCTCGTCCAGCAGCAGCAGGTCGTCCTCACCGATCAGCACGGCCGCCAGCGCCACCCGCCGGGATTCGCCGCCGGAAAGTCGTTGCGCTGGAGAATTTAGGTCAATGCCCGGCAGCAGCGCGGCCATCACCGCGCGGATGCGAGGGTTAGCCGCCCACACGTGCTCGGGGAGATCACCCAATACCAGCTTGCCCACGGGCCCGGTCAGGTTGTCATGCTGGGTGAGGGCGCCGATCCGCAGGTCGCGGGTGCGGGTGACCCGGCCGCCGTCCAGCGGCTCCGCGCCGGCCAGGACCGCCAGCAGCGTGCTCTTGCCCACTCCGTTGCGGCCCACCACCCCGATCCGGTCGCCGGCCGCCACCCCGGCCGACACGCCATCGAGGAGCAGCCGCTGGCCGAACCCCTTGACCGCCCGCTCCAGGTTGACCAGGTTCACGACTTCTCCGCCGCCACGCCGATGATCGTCGCCCCAGGAGCCGGGCCGACCACCGTGGCCACGGTGCGGCAGACGCCCGCGCCGGCCAGTGCGACGGCCAGGTCGCGGGCGTGCCGGGCGTCGCGGGCGAGGAAGGCGCAGGTCGGGCCCGACCCCGAGACCACCGCGCCGAGCGCCCCGTGCTCGCGGCCCGCCGTCAGGCCACGGCGCAGGTCGGGCAGCAGCGACAGCGCGGCGGGCTGCAGGTCATTGGTCAGCAGCGGGCCGAGTTCGGCCGGGTCCCCGGAGCGCAGCGCGGTCATCAGGGCCGTGTCGAGCTGGGGCAGTCCCACCGGGCCGGGCCGGGCCGGGCGGCGCGGCTCCCCCGGCTGGCCCGGCCGCCCGCCCCGGGACGCCCGGAGCCGGTCACACGCGGCGTAGACGGCGGCGGTCGACAGCTCGGCGGCCGCGAACGCCAGCACCCAGTGGTAGGTCCCGGTGGCCAGGGCCGGGGTGACCTGATCTCCCCGGCCAAGGCCGATGGCGGTGCCGCCGAGCAGGGCGAACGCGACGTCACTGCCTACCTGTGACGCCACGTCGCGCAGCTCCTGCGGGCTGAGGCCGGCGCCCCACAGCTCGTTGCAGGCGGCCAGGGCCGCCGCGGCGTCCGCGCTGCCCCCGGCCAGGCCCGCCGCCACCGGGATCCGCTTCTTTATCTCGATGGACACGCCCGGCGCGTCCCGGCAGCCAGGGCCCAGGGTGTCCACGAGGGCGGTGACGGCACGGAGGGCGAGGTTGCTGCCATCCAGCGGGACGGACCCGTCGCCCTCCCCGGTGACCACCACGGTGTCACGTTCGGCCGGGGCGACCGTCACCTCGTCGAACAGCGAAACGGCATGAAAGACAGTCACCAGGTCGTGGTAGCCGTCGGGGCGCGGCGGTCCCACCGAGAGCTGGAGGTTCACCTTCGCGGGCACCCGCGCGGTCACAGCGGTCACGATTCCCTGATCGTATCCGGCTCTGGTCACCGGCCAGCCCCGTCGCCAGACCCATCCCCACGCCGGGCGCCAGACCCATCCCCAGCCTCGCCGCCACGCCGGGTGCCGGACCCATCGCCAGCCCCAGCGCCGGCCGGCCGGGCGCCGGCGATCCGGGTGAACTCACCGACCCCGAGGGACTCCCCCCGGGCCTGGGGATCTACCCCGGCGTCCCGCAGGATCTGCTCCGCCGCCACCGGCGACCCCGCCCACCCGGCGAGCGCGGCGCGCAGTGTCTTGCGCCGCTGCGCGAACGCGGCGTCCACCACGGCGAAGACCTCGGCCCGGCCCACGCTGGCCGCTGGCGGGTCGCGCCTGGTGAAGGCGACCAGGCCGGAGTCCACGTTGGGCACCGGCCAGAACACGGTCCGCGGCACCGGCCCAGCCCGCCGGGCCTGCGCGAACCAGGCGATCTTGACCGAGGGCACGCCGTAGATCCTGCTCCCCGGCGGGGCCGTTATCCGGTCGGCCACCTCGGCCTGCACCATGACCAGGCCATGCCGTAGCGACGGGACGGTGGCCAGCAGATGCAGCACCACCGGGACCGCCGCGTTGTAGGGCAGGTTCGCGACCAGAACGGCCGGCGGCTCGCCAGGCAGATCCCCGACGCGGGCGGCGTCGGCGGTCACCACCTCCAGGCGGGAGGCCAGGGCCGGCGCCCGCGAGGCGACGGTGTGCGGCAGTTCAGCCGCGAGGACCGGATCAAGCTCGACGGCGACCACCCGCCGGGCCGCCCCGAGCAGCCCCAGGGTGAGCGAGCCGAAGCCCGGCCCCACTTCCAGGACGACATCGGCGGGACTCAGCCCGGCCAGTGTGACGATCCGGCGCACCGTGCCCGCGTCGGTCACGAAGTTCTGGCCGAGCCGCTTCGACGGCCGGATGCCCAGCCGGCCTGCGATCTCCCGGATCTCGGCCGGGCCGAGCAGCGCGTTTTCCACCACGGCGGCGGGCACGCTACCAGGGACCGAATACGCGCTCGCCGGTGGCCGTGACCAGCGCGCAGAGCCGTGCGACATCGATCTGCTTGATCTCGGCCAGGCAGCGCAGCGTGTGAGCGGCCATGGCGGGCGAATTGGGCTTCCCCCGGTTCGGCACGGGGGTGAGGAACGGCGCGTCGGTCTCGACTAGGACCAGGTCCGCGGGTGCCGCCGCCGCGGCGTCCCGCAGCGGCTGCGCATTCTTGAAGGTGAGGTTGCCCGCGAAGCTCATCACGTAGCCGGCCTCCGCGCACCGCTTGGCCATGGCCGCGTCTCCGGAGAAGCAGTGGAAGACCACCTTCTCGGGTGGTCCCTCCTCCTCCAGGATGCGCAGCACGTCGTCGTGCGCCTCCCGGTCGTGGATCATCAGGGCCTTGCCTGCCTGCTTGGCG
This sequence comes from Streptosporangiaceae bacterium, assembly GCA_036803065.1. Taxonomy (GTDB): domain Bacteria; phylum Actinomycetota; class Actinomycetes; order Streptosporangiales; family Streptosporangiaceae; genus JAWWPY01. The sequence continues at coordinate 10,869 of DAIRVB010000029.1, read as the reverse complement.
ATGGCGATGTGCGCGCGGAACCAGTCGCGCTGGACCTCGGGGCGGGCATGGTCCCGGTAGTAGTCGAGCCCGGTCTCGCCGATCGCCCGCACCTGCGGCTGGGCGGCCAGCGCGCCGATCTCCGCCAGCACCGCGTCGCGGGCGGCCGGCGACGCCGCGGCCGCGGCGGTCTCGTTGGGGTGGATCGCGACCGCCGCATAGACGTCCGCCAGCCCGGCCGCGCACTCGGCCGACCAGCGGGACGAGGGCAGGTCCACGCCGACCGTGATCATCCGCCGGATGCCCGCCGCCTGGGCCGCGGCGACGACGTCACCCGCGGGCCGCTCTATCAGGTCCAGGTGGCAGTGGCTGTCCAGCGCGTCACCGGGCAACGGCTCGGGCGCCGGAACATCGGTCACGCGGTATCTCCCGGTCGCTCTTCCTCCAGCCGGGCCAGTTCCTCGTCCACCACGGACGGGTCCAGTTTCGTGAACAACGGCGTGGGCACGGCCAGTGGCGTGCCGGCCACGATGGGCCGCGATTCCCACCGCGCGGCCGTGCCGTAGTCACCGGTGATCACCGGGTAGGACGGAGCGTCGTCCTCGTCCACCTGCCGGATCTCCGGCATGCCTGACCACGCGCCGGATCCGCCGAGCATCCGGTACACCTTCTCCGACGACCGCGGCAGGAACGGCGTGAGCAGCGTCTTGGCGTCGTCCACCAGTTGCAGCACGACGTGCAGCACGGTCCGCATCCGGTCCGGGTCGGACTCACGGATCTTCCACGGCGCCTGGTCGGACATGTATTTGTTGGCCTCGGCCACGGTCCGCATCGTCTCGGTGATGGCGGCCTTGAACCGCGACCGGCCCAGTTCGCCGCCGATCACGCCGAACGCGGCGCGGGAGCGCTCCAGGATCTCCTGGTCGACATCCGCGAGCTGGCCGGGCTCCGGGATCACGCCGATGTTCCTGGCCGCGAACGAGACTGACCGGTTGACCAGGTTCCCCCAGGTCGCCACCAGCTCGTCGTTGTTGCGCCGGACGAACTCGCTCCAGGTGAAGTCGGTGTCCTGGTTCTCCGGGCCGGCCACCGCGACGTAGTACCGCAGCGCGTCCACGTCGTAGCGGGCGAGGAAGTCGCGCACGTAGATCACGACCGCGCGGGAGGACGAGAACTTGCGCCCCTCCATGGTCAGGAACTCGCTCGACACCACCTCGCTCGGCAGGTTCAGCTGGCCCAGCGAGCCGGGGGCGCCGTTCCTGGCCCCCTTGCCGCTGTAGCCGAGCAGCATGGCCGGCCAGATCTCGGAGTGGAAGACGATGTTGTCCTTGCCCATGAAGTAGTAGGACTCGGCGTCCGCGGACTGCCAGTAGGCGCGCCAGGCGTCCGGGTCCCCGGAACGCCTGGCCCACTCGATCGAGGCGGACAGGTAGCCGATCACCGCGTCGAACCACACGTAGATCCGCTTGTCCGGGCGGTCCCGCCAGCCGTCCAGGGGCACCGGCACGCCCCAGTCCAGGTCCCGGGTGATCGCCCGCGGCTGCAGGTCGCCGAGCAGGTTGAGGGAGAACTTCAGCACGTTGGGCCGCCATTGCCCGCTCTTGCTCTGCAGCCAGGTGCCCAGCACCTCGGTGAACGCGGGCAGGTCAAGGAAGAACTGCTCGGTGTCCACGAACACCGGGGTCTCCCCGTTGATCTTCGATCGGGGGTTGATGAGATCGACGGGGTCAAGCTGGTTGCCGCAGTTGTCGCACTGGTCTCCGCGCGCGCTGTCGTAGCCGCAGATCGGGCAGGTGCCCTCGATGTACCGGTCGGGCAGGGTCCGGCCGGTGGACGGGGAGATCGCGCCCTTGGTGACCCGGGGGAAGATGTAGCCGTTGCGGTAGAGGCCGGTGAAAATTTCCTGCACCACCGCGTAGTGGTTCCGGGTGGTCGTCCGGGTGAACAGGTCATAGGACATGTCGAGACCGAACAGGTCGTCGGCGATCACCCGGTTGTACCGGTCAGCCAGCTCGCGCGGGGTCAGGTTCTCCTTGTCAGCCTGAACCTGGATCGGCGTGCCGTGCTCATCCGTGCCGCTCACCATCAGCACCTGGCTGCCGGCCATCCGCTGGTAGCGGCTGAACATGTCGCACGGCAGGGCGAAACCGGAGACGTGCCCGATGTGGCGGGGGCCGTTGGCGTAGGGCCACGCCGGAGCGGCCAGGATGTGACGGCTTGGCAAGGACATGCCTACCAGCCTAGGCGCTGCCAGCAGAGCCCTCGAACGCTTTACCGCGCACCACGGCGTCATAAACCAGCCGCCTGGGCAGGCCCGATTCCCGGGCCACCGCGACGATGGCCTCCTTGCGGGCCACCCCCGCCGCCACCTGCGCGGCGACCTCGGCGGCCGCCTCCTCGGGGCTGCGCAGCGGTTCATCGCCCGGGCCGGGCCGGCCGGCCCCCTCGACCACGAGGGTGACCTCGCCGAGCACCCCGCCCGCGGCCCAGGCCGCCAGTTCCCCGAGCGTGCCCCGGCGGATCTCCTCGTAGGTCTTGGTGAGTTCCCGGCAGGCCACCGCGCGGCGCCCGGGACCGAACGCCCGGGCCAGTTCCGCCAGGGTGGCGGCGGCCCGGCGGGGTGACTCGAAGAACACCATGGTCCGCGGCTCAGCGGCCAGCCCGGCCAGCCTGCGGGCCCGCTCACCAGCCTTGCGAGGCGGGAAGCCCTCGAAGCAGAACCGGTCGCTGGGCAGGCCGGAGACCGCCAGCGCGGCGGTCACGGCGGACGGCCCAGGGAGCACCGTCACCGGGGCGCCGGCCGCCGCAGCCGCCGCGACCAGGCGATATCCGGGGTCGCTGACCGCCGGCATGCCCGCGTCGGTCACCAGCAGCACGTCGTGGCCGTCACGGAGCGCGGCCAGCAGCACCGCCTCCCGGCTCCGCTCCACGGCGTCGTAGTAGGACACGACGCGCCCCGCGAGCTCGACGCCGAGGGCCGCGGCGAGCCTGCGTACCCGCCGGGTGTCCTCGGCCGCCACGACCGCCGTCCCGGCGAGCGCCTCAGCGAGCCGCGGCGAGGCATCGCCGGGCTGGCCGATGGGTACAGCCGCCACCGTGAGGGTGCCGCTGACACTGTCCTTGGGAGCGGAGTCATTCATCGCGGAACCCACGTTATGCCCCGCGCCCCAATACGATATGCCTCGATGATTGCATACGAGGCTGAGCATCCAGCCGCTGACACGAGTTCCCGCGTGCCTGCGCTCCACGCCCGGCTCGCTCCGCCCATTCCGGGCAGCGAGCTATGGGGCTGGCTTGGCCCGCTCCTGGTCACCGCGTTCGGCGCGTTCCTGCGCTTCAACCGGCTGAGCATCCCGCGGACCATCATTTTCGACGAGACGTACTACGTCCCGGATGCATATGGGATCCTGCGCCACGGGGTTGAGCAGAACTACGTCAGCGACCGGAACTCACTGATCACGCACGGCCACACGAACATCTTCAGCTCCGGTGGTGAGTTCGTCGTTCACCCGCCGCTCGGGAAGCTGTTCATCGCGGCTGGCGAGTGGATGTTCGGCCTGACCCCGTTCGGCTGGCGGTTCTCCGTCGCGCTCATCGGGTCACTGGCCATCCTCGTGCTGGCCCGGATCGCCCGCCGGATGACCCGGTCCACCCTCCTCGGCTGCGTCGCTGGCCTGCTGCTCGCCCTGGACGGCCTCGAATTCGTGATGAGCCGCACGGCGCTGCTGGACATCTTCCTGATGTTCTGGGTGCTGGCGGCGTTCGGCTGCCTGGTGGTGGACCGGGACGGTTCCCGCGCCCGCATCGCGGAGTGGGTCGCGGAGCATCCCGGCGACGAGAACGGGCCCCGGCTCGGGGTCCGGTGGTGGCGGGTGGGCGCCGGGGTCTGCCTGGGCCTGGCTTTCGCGTCCAAGTGGGACGCGATCTGGTACGTGGTCGCGTTCGCCGGCCTCGCCGTGGCCTGGGACATCGGGGCCCGGCGGGCCGCCGGCTTCCGCCGCTACGCCCGCGGTGCGCTGGCCTATGACGGGCGCTGGCTGCCGGTCTCATTCGTGCTGGTGCCCGTGGTCACCTACGTGGCGACCTGGTCCGGATGGTTCGCCTCGTCCGATGGCTGGGACCGGAACTGGGCCGCGCAGAACGGGGACCACATCCCGGTGATCTCCGCCCTGGCCTCGTTTCTCGAGTACCAGAAGCAGATGCTCAGCTTCCATCTGGGCCTGACCACCCACCACCCCTACCAGTCGCAGCCCTGGGACTGGCTGGTGATGAGCAGGCCGGTCGCGTTCTTCTACCCGGCCCACGCGATGGGGTGCGGAAGGTCGAGCTGCTCCCAGGAAGTGCTGGCCATCGGCACGCCGATGATCTGGTGGGCGTCGATCGCCACCCTGCTGGTGTGCCTGGGCTGGTGGCTGACCCGCCGGGACTGGCGGGCCGGGGCGGTGCTGCTCGGAGTCGCGGCCGGGTGGCTGCCCTGGTTCTGGTTCGCCGGGCATGATCACCGGACCGAGTTCTACTTCTACGCGGTGGCTTTTGCCCCCTTCATCGTGCTGTCCATCACCCTGTGCCTCGGGCTGATCATCGGCTCGACGCAGGCGTCACCGGCCCGCCGGGTAACCGGCGCGGCGATCGCGGGCGCCTATGTGCTGGGCGTTCTGGTGAATTTCGCCTATCTGTACCCGGTCATCGCGGCCAAGGTCATTCCCTACACGTCCTGGCTGCGCCACATGTGGTACCACGGCTGGATCTGACCGGTTCGGTGCAGGCCGCCAGCAGCTGCGGGCACGGCACCAGCAGCCGCTGCATCTCGCCCGGCTCAAACTTCAGCAGCCCGCCCGCATAAACCCGCCCCAGACCATCCACAACGGAACCGCGCAGGAATGCCGCCAGGCCATCCAGCGCGCCGGCCGGCAGCTGCTCGCGCGGGTAGATGCCGTGCGCGATGTTCAGGTACCTGGCCCCGGCCAGGTTGCGCACGAAGGCCGGTGGCCTGCGGGCCATGTATGTGGCGAGGATAGGCGGCGGCTCGCGGAGCCGGACCCGCCACCACGGGCTGCGGTGCCTGGCGATGTAGCTGTCCGCAGCGCCCGCGGCCCTCGCCCGGCCGAGAAACAACTCGACGCCGTGGAGTTCCTGAGCCGAGATCTGGCCGAGATCGGCGGGCAGGTCGATAACGGCCCGCAGCGGCGTGCCCACCGGCAGCACATCCCACGCCTGGAAGAGCTCGCGGGCCCGGGTCACCGCGGGAAAGCGGAACCGCTCGGGCACGCAATCCGCCCCGGCGGCCCCAGCCGCCGCGACCCAGACCGCGTTGGCGCCGGTGACCTGGCCGCGGTGGACCCGGCACAGTTCCCCGAGCTCCACCCGGTCGGCGGGCAGCCGGGGAGCCGGGCGGGACATGCCCGCGGCCGCCCCCGCCGGGACCATCGCCCCCGCCGGGACAACCGCCCCTGCCTGGACAACCGTCTCAGACGGGCCGGCCGGCTGAGACGGGCCGGCCGGCCTGGGATCGGCGGCACGCAGCATGGGCCCCCACCGGTCCGCCGCGGCCAGCGACTGGGCGGGCACCGCCGCGCCCCCGGCCAGCGCGCCGAGTTCCGCCAAGCTGCCGACGAGGCGCAGGCGAAGCGGGCGCGGGTCACTCCCCGGCGTGAAACACGAGATGGCCGAGGTGGCCTGCGCATCGCTGAAGACCGGGACGGCAGGCTCGATCAGGTGCACCGACTCACCGCCCAGCGGACCGAGCATCAGGGCGCGGACCAAGCTGCCGTAGTTCACGTCGAGCCATTCCGCGGCGGTGATGAACACGCCGAGATCGCCAGGCACGGCATGCGTCGCGGTGGCCAGGAAGAAGTGCACGTGAAGCCCCGCTAGTCCGCTGGACGGCAGGTCAAGGGCACGCGCGGTGGACCGCAGCCATCTCTTCCAGTCCGGCGGGATCTGGTGGTGGCGCAGGTACGGGGGATTGCCGATGAACAGTGTGGGGCCCGCGGCGGAAGGCAGCCGCAACGTCCGGTAGTCCTCCAGCAGCACGCGTGAGCGCCCGGCCATGCCCGCGGCGGCCAGGCTCGCCCGGCCGATGATCGCCGCGACCGGGTCGACCTCGGCTCCAAGCAGCGACGCCCGGTGCCACCGGCGGCCCGCGGCGATGAGGAACCGGGCGGACCCCGCGCCGGGATCGACCACGCGAGCCGGTCCTCCGTCCCCGTCCCCAGCCGCGCCGCCTGACCCAGCCACGCCGCCGGTCCAGGCTGCACTACTTGCCCGGGCCGCACCATCTGCCCTGGCCGCACCATCTGCCCTGGCCGCACCATCGGTCCTAGCCGCACCATCTGTCCCAATCACACCGTCTATCCCAATCACACTGCCTGTCCTGACCGCATCCCCTGTCCTGACCGCACCCCCTGTCCTGACCGCACCCTCGGGCCCGACCGCACCCTCTGCCCCGACCGCACTGGCCGCCCAAGAGATCATGCTGGCGATGACCAGCGGCGGGGTAAAGGTCTGGCCGAGCGCCCGCCGCTCGGCGCGCCCGCGCAGCCGGCAGAACGCGTCACCCAGCGGGTCTTCACCCGCCTGGATCTGGTCCCGGACCGCCGCGAGGTCCACAGCGCTGCCGGGCCCGGGATCCTGGTGGCGGCTGGCCGCGGCGGCCAGCCGCCGTTCGGGCTCGGACCAGCCCGGTACGCTGCGGGCGCCCAGCCGGACAGCGACGTCCACCAGTTCGTGCTCGTCGCCGACGCCGCTGATCACGCCGACCATTCTGGCGGGTCACCGGCCAGCATCTGGCGGGATCCGGCCCCCGGCCTGGTTGGGCTGGCCGACCAGGCGGGCGCCGCTGCGGGTATCCGTAGCTGACGTTCAGCAGATTCTCAGCATGAACGGGTAGTAAATACTTGACTGACTGTCGCAGAGATTGTGACCCGGGACACTGAGCCGAATAGGGCCTCGCGTACGTCTATAGAGTGATAGTCAACAGACGAGCGGAGCAACGATGGGGTCCACCGAGCAGGCGCCGGACCGCAACACGCGATTCGAACAGGACGTCGTGCCGTTCCTTGGGCAGTTGTACCCGGCCGCTCTCCGGATGACCCGCAACCCCACCGACGCCGAGGACCTCGTCCAGGAGACCTCAGCCAAGGCGTACGCGGCATTCCACCAGTTCAGGCCAGGCACGAATCTCCGGGCATGGCTGCACCGCATCCTCTCCAACACGTTCATCAACAGCTACCGGAAGCGCCGCCGCGAGCCGCAGCAGGCGTCGAGCGGCGATTTCCAGGACTGGCAGGTTCCCGGGGATCCGCTGGCCCCCCAGGTCCGCTCGGCCGAGGCCGAGGCACTGGACCGGCTGGCCGACTCCGAGATCCTGCGGGCGCTGCGGGACCTGCCGGAGGAGTTCCGGGTCGCGGTCTACCTCGCCGACATCGAGGGGTATGCCTACAAGGAGATCGCTGAGATCATGGGGACGCCCATCGGCACCGTGATGTCCCGGCTGCACCGTGGCCGCGGACGGCTCCGCGACAAGCTGGCCGCCTACGGCCCGGGTCACGGCACCAGCCTAGCCCCGCAAGCCGGCTAACCGCGGCATCTGGCCGACTCGAACCCCCAGCGAAGCCCTGCGACCGGCGAAGGATCCTGCGGCCGGGCCTGTCGGGCGTGGCCGTTACTTGACGCTATAGAGGCTGAGTACGTCCTCGTTCGCGTGCCAGCGGCCAATCAGCCGCATGGTGTGGATGAGCGCGAGTTCCGCCCGTTGCACGGGGTCGGTCACCTCGTTCAGCGTGTGCTGGCTCGCTGATGTGATCAGCCATACCCGGCTCACGTTGCGCAGCCGGTGGTGCCAGGTGGCCAGGCTTACCTCGGTGCCGAGCATGGTGTCCGATTTCACCGGGGACTCCGCCAGCGCGATTTCCCTGAGCTGGCGGAACGGGCCGGGGTATCCCATGCCCAAGGAGCGCTGGTTCCATGGGACGTAGAAAACGATGTCCGTAGGACGCGCGTGAGCGGCGATGACCGCCGCGTTGAAGCGCAGGTTGTCGACCCGGGCGGTGGGCAGCCTGACCGCCCGCTGCGGTGCGATCACCAGGACAGCCACCAGCACCGCGAGTCCGGCCGATGGCAGCCACGCCAGGGCCCGGCCGCTGGACCGTGCTTTCGAGACGAAGGGTGCCGTCGAGATGACGTACGCGAGCCATGTCAGCCCTACGCCGCAGAGCAAGGCCAGGGCAGGCTGGCAGTAGAGCACGTAGCGGATGTCGTATATCGGCTTGAACCGCGACACCGTCAGCATGATGGCGGGCGGCAGGACGAGCCACGGCAGGAGGACCATGGCCGGGGTCGGCAGTCCAGGGACCGCCGCCAGCCGGGATCGTGCGATGATGCCGACCGCCAGGCCGCCCACCATCAAACCGCACAGGGCCAGCAGCGCGATGGGGATGACCAGCGGCTTGGACCCGGCGAAGCCGGTGAAGAGGGCCCGGATGGTCGCTGTGCTGGTCTTGGACAGCCAGCTGATCTGGCCGCGCTGCTTGAAGCCCAGCAACGCCACCGGGGATGCCGCGATGCCCGCGGCCACCGCGGCCACCACCCACCGCCACAGACGCACCGGGCCCGCGCCCGGGACCGCCCCGGAGTCCGCGGGCCCGGGCTCCGCGGGCCCGGAATGCGCCGTCTGGGCGGCCCTGCGCCGGCGGAGGTAGGTGAGCAGCACCGTCACGCCATGCGCCAGCACCAGGAGCAGCGAGAACAGGTTGAACAGGCCAGCCAGGACGATCACCAGCGCGTAGCAGGCCCACCACCGCCATGTGCTCGCCATCATGGCCCTGACCAGCAGATAGGTCGCGACGGTGACGAGCATGGTGACGATCGCGTAGGCCCGGCCCTCCTGCGCGTACCTGGTCACCTGCGGAGCGGCGACGTAGAACAGGCCAGCCAGCAGACCGGCCAGCCAGGGAGCGGGCAGGCCCGCGAGCCGCGCCAGCAGCCTGCCGAGCGCCGCGGTCATCGCGGCGGCAACC
>DAIRVB010000029.1:0-1773 GCA_036803065.1 Streptosporangiaceae bacterium | reverse complement strand
CCGGGACGCGCAGTGCCCGCACTGATCACTCCCGCGCCTCGCACCGCAGCCACCTTCCCACGCTCCGCTAAGTTGCCTCAGGTTATCCAAATGATGATATGAGGCCAGCTACCCGCCCAAGAGCCGCTCGCGGACACGGGCGGCCGCCTTGCCGTCATCCAGCGTGCAGAACTTGGTGACGAAAGCCTGGTACGCGGCGCCATAATCGGCCCCCGTCGTCCCCAGGTCCCTGATCGCGGTCAGTACCTCATCCGACGTGGCCAGGAGCGGCCCGGGGGCCTCCGCCTCGAAGTCGAAGTAGAACCCACGCAGGTTGTCGCGGTACTGCTCCAGGTCGTAGGTGAAGAAGATCATCGGCCGGCCCGTGGCCGCGAAATCGAACATGACCGACGAGTAGTCCGTGACGAGGACATCGGTGGCCAGGAAAAGCTCGGATACATCCGGATAGCGGGTCACATCGAGAGCGAATCCGGGCCGTTGGCCGGCCGTGACGTCGTCGGCCAGCTGATGGTGCCCCCGGATCAGGACCACGTAGTCGGGTCCCAGCACCTCGTACGCCCTTTCCAGGTCGAGCCGAAGGTCGAACCGGTAGCGTCCGGATGCGTAGTACTGGTTGTCGCGCCAGGTGGGCGCGTAAAGCACCACCCGCTTGCCTCCGGGCAGGCCCAGCCGGCGCCGTACCCGCGCCGCGACGGCACCGGAGTCGTCACGGGCGAGCACGTCGTTGCGTGGGTAACCGGTCTCCCAGATCTCGCCCTCGAACTTGAAAGCCTTCCGCATGATGGGCGTGCTGAACGGGTTCGGGGAGAGCAGCGCGTCCCACTGGGCCACGTCGTTCGCCAGCTGGGTGAAGTAGCTCCTGCCGCTGGCGAACTGCGGCTGCTCGATGTCGAACCCGATCCGCTTCAGCGGCGTGCCGTGCCAGGTCTGCAGGTACACCTGCCCGTCGCGCTTGCGGTAGAAGTAGTGCATGTCGTCGTTGGATATCACGTATCGGGAGCGGGCCAGCGCCGTGTAGTACTCCTCGCTCCCGTGCAGGACCACGGTCGCGCCGGGCGGGGCGACGGTGGACCAGTCGGCCACCGCCCAGAAGTGCTCACGGTCATCACCGCTGCGGCGCAGTTCGTCTGCGATCGCACGCGGGTTGTCGTCGCACCCCTTGCCCTTCCAGCTGGTGAAGAACACGGCGTCGCGCAGCGGCATCCGGCGCTGCACGGGGTAGTAACCCCGCCGCATCAGCCGCTGGTTGAAGTTGCCCAGCTCAGCCCGGCGCTTGATGGGGGTGACGCGGATGACCGGCGCATCGTATTCCGACGTGGTGAAGACGTAGTTCTTCGGCCCGACGGCGACCTCCTCCTCGGCGAGGGCAGCCAGCCGGGCGTGATCGTATCTGAGCGGGATCAACACGCCATCGCCGCGCGTCTGGCGGACGAAGATGTCCCACACGCCGTCCCTGAGCGGCACCAGGTCCCCGAACAGCGGCACCCCGCCGACGGCGATCTGGGTCGTGAACCGCTCACCGTCAAGCTGCCAGGGCAGGACGTGCTCCACATTGGACGCCCGGAGGCGCAGCACGGTCTCCAGATCGCGGCCGGCCGGGCCCTGGTAGCTGCCGCGCAGCAGCAGCTGGCCCGCCGGGCTCCATGAGTGCTCCTCGACCACGGGCTTCGGCGTGCGCTGGACGATCATGACGTCTCCGTAGCGGTCCTGCTCAACCGATACCTCCCGGGCGCCATAGCGGTACCTTGCTTCGGCCTTCCCGGCCGGGAAGGC
>DAIRVB010000028.1:0-14762 GCA_036803065.1 Streptosporangiaceae bacterium | reverse complement strand
GTCCAAGCGCCCCGTATCCTTGGCCGGGTCCGGGCGGGCCGTGCCCCTGGCCGGGTCTGGGTGAGCCGGGCCCGGGCGGGCCGTTCCCGGGCGGGCCACTGCCGGGCCAGATCCGCCCAGCCGGGCGGGGGCGGCCAGCGCATCGGCGGCCAGCGCCGCCGCCTCGTGACCTGGCCCCGGCCGGGACACGTCCCTGACCCGCATGGCGCTATCCACCGTGATCTTCATACCAGGCATCGCGCCCTCCAATGCCAGTCTTCCACGACCGCCGTGAATCAGTCGCCTCAGCGCCCGGTACTTCGCCTGCAGCCTGCCAATTTCGCCCGCGGCCGCCTGGCGCTGCGCCGCGGCGGGGCATCGATTTCTTACGGACCGCTTCACCTGGGGAGGTGCCAGATCGTCGCTGTGCGGATACAGTGCCGCCATCATGGTTTCCCCGCCACTGTCCCAGGTCGGCCGTGCCCTGCGCTCGGCCACAACGCTCGTTCGCGATCAGACCCGGCGCCAGTTGATCACCAGGAACCGCCGGGTGGCCTTCGGGCTGGCCATCGCGACCGTGATAATCGGGATCGCTGCCGTCCACGTTTCGGTCTCGTGGTTCTCGCCCGGCCTGATGATCCTGCCGGTGCTGGCCGGTAGCCTGCTGCTCTGGCCACGGGCGCTGCGGATCCTGTTCGGCCTGATCGCGCTCATGCTGGTGTATGACGCACTGATGGATCGGGCCGGTCCCGGCATCATCGCGGCCATCGTGGTCGCCGCCCTGTTCGCAGATGTGCTGGCCCGCACGAGGTACAAGCTCGGCATGCGCGGCCTGCGCGGCGACCAGATGCTGATCGACCTCCGGGACCGGATCCAGGCGCAAGGCAGGATGCCTGCGCTCCCCGCCAGCTGGGGATCCGCCTCGGTGCTCAGGCCGGCCGGCGGAGCATCGTTTGGCGGCGACTTTGTCGTTTCGTCTTGCGACGGGAAGACGCTGGAAGTGGCGCTCGTCGACGTGTCCGGCAAGGGCCTGGATGCGGGAACCCGCGCGCTGCTGCTCTCCGGAGCGTTCGGGGGACTGCTCGGCTCGGTCCCGCACGGAGAATTCCTCCCCGCGTGCAATGCCTACCTCCGCCGGGGTGCGGCCGTGGAAGGCTTTGTCACCGCTGTGCACCTGGCTCTCGACCTCACGACGGGCGACTTCGTGGTGGCCTCGGCGGGGCACCCGCCGCCGGCCCATTTCGACGCGGGCAGCGGAAGGTGGCGGCTGACCGAGGCCCGGGGCATCGTTCTCGGTGTCGTCCCCGACTTGCGATGCGTGCCGGCGCACGGTGCGCTGCGGCCCGGGGATGCGCTGATGTTCTACACCGATGGCCTGGTCGAGGCCCCTGGCCTGGATATCGACCTTGGCACCGACCGGCTGCTCGGCGAGGCGGACCGGCTGATGGCATCCGGCTTCCAGTCCGCCGCGGGCGAACTGGTCCGGGTGGTGCGGGCGAGCACAGGCGGTTCCGACGATTGCGCGCTCGTCCTCATCTGGCGCTCGTAACCCTGCCTACCCGGGGTCCGGGGGACAACCCCGGACCCCGGGTAGGGGCGTGGACGTTGATGCCTGGGTGCTAGCGGGCCGGGACGCGGGCGGCCTGCCGGTCAGGCGGGTCGCTCAGCAGCTGGAGCGCGTGCTCGACGAGCACGACCAGCACATCGCGGCCGGACGACGCGTGGCGGGCGTCGCACATGATGATCGGGATCTGCATCTCCAGGTCGAGCGCTTGACGGACGCTCTCGGGACGGTAGCGCCGCGCTCCCTCGAAGCAGTTCACCGCGACAACGAAGGGAATGTGGCGCTGCTCGAAGTAGTCCACGGACGGGAAGCAGTCGGCGAGCCGCCGGGTGTCCGCGAGGACCACGGCACCGAGAGCGCCGCGGGCCAGTTCATCCCACATGAACCAGAACCGTTCCTGGCCAGGCGTGCCGAACAAATAGAGCGACAGGTTGTCGCGGATCGTGATCCGACCGAAGTCCAAGGCCACGGTGGTGGTGGTCTTGCGCTCGACGCCCTTGAGGTTGTCGACTTGCGTACTCGGCTCGCTCAGCGGCTCCTCGGTACGCAACGGCCGGATCTCGGTCACCGAGCCGACCAAGGTGGTCTTGCCGGCCCCGAACCCCCCCGCAATGAGGATCTTGATGGTGACTGGCACGCCTGCCGGACGACCGGTGCCGTCAGAGCCGGCGTAGGCCATCAGCTACCTCCCTAAGGATGCGCGGGTCAGGCAGCCGCGCGGGCGGAATGGGATGGTGAATTGAGATCAGCGAGCGGTCTCGCAGGTCGGCGAGCAGAATCCTGATCACGCCGAGCGGCAGGTTGAGGTCGGCCGCGAGTTCGGCCACCGACGTGGGCAGCCGGCACAGCCGGAGCACGGCGAAGTGCTCCGGATCAAGCTCCACGGGATCGCCCCGCACACCGCGGACCGCAGTGACGATCGCGATCAGGTCCAGGCTCTCACCACTCGGCCTGGTCCTGCCGCCGATGAGCGCGTACGGGCGGACTACTGGGCCCGCCTCTTCATCGAGCCACTGGTCGCGGGGGGTGGGCATACCGGGCTCAGCCTGCATCGTCCTCGGCCGGCACCGGCCGAGGATCGACCGCCAGGTGCGGGCCGACGCGTTTCACCAGGATGGCCATCTCGTAGGCGATGAGCCCCGCGTCCGCGGCGGCCGGGCTGAGCACAGCCAGGCAGCTGCCCTCACCGGCGGCGGTCACGAACAGGAACGCGGTATCCATTTCGACGATGGTCTGCCGGACACGGCCACCGCCGAAATGCCGTCCTGCTCCCCGGGCCAGGCTCTGGAAACCGGCCGCCACGGCCGACAGGTGTTCGGCGTCCTCGCGGCTGAGTCCCTGCGAAGCGCCGATGGCCAGGCCATCACGGGAAAGGATGACGGCCTTGTCGATCTGCGCCACGCGGGCGACCAGGTCGTCGAGGAGCCAGTTCAGGTCGCCAGGCGACTTCGCGTTCATAGTCTTCTGCTGCTCCGTGCCAACCATGTGACATCCCCCCTGCCGTTGCTTGCCGCTGTGCTCGGTCTAGTCATCGTCTGGCTGCATCCCATCGTCTCCGGCCGGAGTGGCGCCGGTAACCGCGGGTTTGGCCGACGGGTCGAAGAGTGACCGGCCACGCTGCCAGCCTTGCTGGATCGCCGACACGGTGGCGCGAGCCTCCTCCGGCGACCGCGCATCGGCCGGATCGCTGTCAGTGCCGGTATCAATACGCCCGGTACTGTCGCGTAGCTGCGGCGCGAGGCTGGCCTGGCGGATGCGCCGCGGCAGCTCCGCGTCCTCCAGGTCATCGGTGCTCACCGGATCCGCCGCCAGGGGGATGCGGGCCGCCGACCAGTCCTCGGCCTCCTCCGGATAGGCCAGCGAACCGTTCTCCTCGGCGTAGCTCAGCGGTCCGGGCTCCTCCGGGTAAGCCAGCGAGCCACCCTTGTTGGCGTACCTCAGCGGACCGGCTTCCTCCGGGAAGGTCAGCCTGGGTTCCGGCAACGCCAGCCCAGACTCCGGCAACGCCAGCCCGGACTCGGCTCCCGCCCGGCCGTTCTTGGCCGGATCGCCGGCCGGCTGGGCGAACAGGCTGGTGACCGGCCTGGCGCTGGCCTCGTCGTCCCGCGTCGCGTGACGGCCGGTCAGCTGGATCGCGCGCTCATCCGCCGTGGCCGCCGAGGGGTCGTTCTCGTAAACGCCTTCGGGTACGACCAGGCCCACCGGGATCAGCACGATCGCGGTCGTCCCGCCGTAGGGCGAGGCACGCAGTGAGATCTTGATGTCGTGCCGCCTGGCGAGCTGGCTGGCCACGAAGAGCCCGAGCTGGTCGCTGCCGGACAGGTCGAACGCTGGCGGGTTCGCGAGGCGGTCATTGATCTCCGCGAGCTTTTCATCGCTCAGGCCCAGCCCGCGGTCCTCGATCTCCACGGCGAAACCGCGTCCTACGATGTCCCCGCTGATCAGCACCGGCGTGTTCGGCGGGGAGAAGATGGCGGCGTTCTCCGCCAGCTCCGCGATCATGTGGATGACGTCGCCCACGGCGGGCCCGGCGAGCGCGGCCTGCGTGGTCGAAGACACCTTGATCCGGGTGTAGTCCTCGACCTCGGCGACCGCCGCACGGAGCACGTCGACGAGCGGCACGGGATTGCGCCAGCCACGAGCGGGTGCGTCGCCGGAAAGGATGATCAGGCTTTCGGCGTGCCGCCGCATGCGAGTGGTCAGATGGTCGATGCGGAAGAGGTCCGCGAGCTGGTCCGGCTCACCGGCCCGGCGTTCCATCGCGTCGAGCAGCGTCAGCTGCCGGTGCAGCAGCGACTGGCTGCGCCGGGCCAGGTTCCGGAAGATATCGCTGATGCCGCGGCGCAGCCTGGCCTGGCCCACGGCGGCCTCCACGGCGGTCTGCTGCACCGAGGCGAAGGCCTGCCTGACCTGGCCAATCTCGTCAAACTTCGATGCGGGAATGTCCGGCGCCTCGGCGGGGAGGTCCACATCCTCGCCGGCGGCGAGCCGCCGCACGACGCTCGGCAGGCGAACATTGGCCAGTTCCAGCGCCGACTGCCGGAGCGCCGCCAGTTCCCGGACCAGGCCACGGCCGATCCAGACCGACACGATGATGGACAACAGCACGGCGAGGAGGCCGAGTCCGCCGGCCAGGAAGAGCCGCAGGTCGCTGGTGCGGGCGGTGGCGCGGGCGTTGGCGGTGATCAGCGCGGACGCCTGCGTCCCGGCGTTCGAGAGCCCGACGGAGACCCCGCCCACGGCCTGCTGCCAGGCCAGCGGATCGACTGGCGGCGGGCTCGCCGCCGAGGTGGCGCTGACTGCGCTGTTCTCCATGGCGGTGACGGCAGCGAGGGCCTTCGGGTTGATGTCCTTCAGGTAATAGGCGCGGTATTCCGGGGTGAGTTCGGGCAGGGTCTCGTTGTAGAGCGTCCGGCGCGCTCCGACCAGTTCGGTGAATTGCTGGCGATCGCTCGCCGGGAATGACCGCGCGGCCAGATCACTGACCAGAAGAGCCTCCTCCCGCAGGAGCATCTCCCCAGATTTTCCCATCCGCACGAGGTCCAGGGACTGGGTGACTACCGGAGCACTGGTCTGCTGGAGGATCGTCTTGTCCAGAACCGTGTAACCGTCCGCGACAATGTTGTTGTACTCGTTGAATGCCCGTGTTCTGGTGATGATCTGCGCGGCGATCTGCGAGCGCAGCGCGGGCAGCCCGGCTGCGTCCGCGAGGAGGGTCTTGATGGCCGCTTTCTCGCCAGCGGACGCGTTGCTCTGGGTGGCGCTGGACGTCAAGGCGGCGCGGGCAGTGGCTACGCCGCTGTTGGTCTTTGACTCCTGCGCCTCCAGCACGGCCAGATTCGCGCCGGTGGGGCTGGACAGGTAGACCATCGCCAGTGGCCGCTCGGTGTCGAGTGCGCTGAGGAATATACCCGCCGGCACACCGGTGGCGTTCCTGAGAGTGTTGGCCCGCGCCAGGTTGAGGGCATTCCCGGCCGTGATGCTCGTCGCGAAGATATACAGCCCGATGAGGGACAGCACGGGAACGAGAATAAGAAGGAAGATCCTCTGGCGTATGGACCGGAGACGGAAACCCATGGCTGCTCTGGCCTCAAAGTGTGAGTTTGAACGGATTGTAACCAGAGTGCTACGAAGAAACTTCGTACCCCCCGGGGGGTTGGACACTAGCAGGGCTGCTATGTCATCGGGTGCAAATCGGGAATCTTTCGATCACGATATGATGATTTGCCCGGTATATGCTGAAATAGCAATGTTGACACCGATCGCTCTCGACCTGGCCCGGACATGCTGAGGTCCGGGCCGGGCGGATACGCTGCGGTGCCGGAAGTTTACCGACTGTCTCGCATGCGGGCCTGCCTGGCGGAAACCCGGCCCGCGCTGATTGAACCGGATTCGGTGCCCGTGACCGGACGTCGAATATGACATTTGCGTCAGCCAATGGTGCCGCGGCGGACCAGTGCCCCCGTCACGTCCCGCCGACTCTCGGCGGTGCATCCTGGGTGACCCGGCTTTGCGTTCCGCCGCGCGTCTACCGGCGCATCGTGACCGAGCGACTGCGGGCAGCATCTATTTCGCCTGCCGAAGCATGGACGTAACACCACGTAAACATGAGCGGGCGCGGGTTAATGCTCTGATTTAGCCGCTTGACCTGGGAAGATGGCACGATCCCGGTTCTGGGATGGAGCACGTAATGCCTCCGCAATAGATGCTGCCTCCGTGCGTTGCAAATGGCCAACGGAACGTGATATGAGACATCGGGAGGCCGGTGCGCCGGGCTATGCCGACGAGACCATCAGGCATAATATGCAGGGTACTTGCGGCCGAAGAGGGCCTGCGGCCGGATGCTAACAATGACGTAGGCGTCAGGTGACGCCGATGTCATTGTTTGCATTTGTTTGGCAACTGTGAAGGGATAGTGCCTGTGATCCGGGAGACGATGCCAGCGGGCGATGCAGGCACCCCCCGGTCAACCGGCGTGGGAACAGTCGGCGTGGGGCCAGCCAGCAACGGGCCGGGCAGCACCGGGACAGCCGGCACCGGGGCAGCCGGCACCGGGACAGCCAGCACCGGGACAGCGAGCGCGTCGGCGGCGATGATCGAGTCCGCGGCCGCCGAGCAGGCTGCCGCGGAGAACTTCCCGGTCGCGCTGCGGCTGCTGCCCAGGCGGTACCGGCAGCACCTGGCCGCCGTCTACGGGTTCGCGCGTGTCGCCGATGACATGGGCGACGAGGCACCTCCGGCGGAGCGGCTCGGCCTGCTCGACGAGCTTGAGGCCGACCTCGGCCGGCTCTATGGCGGCGCGGCGCCGCGGCTGGCAGTGGTCCGCGGGCTGGCCCCGGCCGTGGCCCAGTGCGCGATCCCCCAGCAGCCGTTCCGCGACCTGATCGAGGCGAACCGCCAGGACCAGGCCGTCACGCGGTACCAGTCGTTCGACGGCCTGCTGGCGTACTGCACGCTGTCCGCGAACCCGGTCGGCCGGATCGTGCTGCATGTCTTCGGCGTCGCCACCCCCCAGCGCGAGATCCTCTCGGACCGGGTGTGCACCGCGCTCCAGTTGGCTGAGCACTGGCAGGACGTGGCCGAGGACCTGCGGGCCGGCCGCGTGTACCTGCCGGCAGAGGACCTGGACCGGTTCGGCTGCACCGAACGCGATCTGGCCGCATCCCACGCGGCGCCGCAGGTGCGCGCGCTGATGTCGTTCGAGGAGAAGCGGGCGCGGGCGCTGCTGGACAAGGGCGCACCGCTGGTCGGCACGCTGCGCGGCGCGGCCCGCGGCGCCGTGGCCGGCTACGTGGCGGGCGGGCGCGCAGCACTGGCCGCTATCGCCGCCGCCGACCACGACGTGCTGCGCGCGACTCACCGGCCGGGTAAGCGCCGTCTCGCCACCGAAATGCTGAGGGCCTATGCGACAGGGAGGTGACGTCATGGATACCCGCGCCGCGTACCGGCAGTGCGAGGAGATCACCTGGTCGCAGGCGAGGAACTTCTCCTACGGCATCCGGCTGCTCCCGCCGGCCAAGCGCCGGGCGCTGGCCGCCGTCTACGCGTTCGCGCGCCGGATCGATGACATCGGCGACGGCACGATGCCGGCGCCGGACAAGCTCGCCGCGCTGGGCGGCGCCAGGGCCAGCGTGACCGCGCTGGCCGCGGGGGCCGCCCCGGCCCAGCCGCCGGCCGCCGGCCCGGATCCGGTGCTCATCGCCCTGGCGGACGCGTCGCGCCGGTTTGCCATCCCGCTGGACGCGTTCGGGGAGCTCATCGACGGCTGCGAGGCCGACGTGCGCGGCACCACCTACGGGACCTTCGATGACCTGCTGCACTACTGCCGGTGCGTGGCGGGCTCGGTCGGGCGGCTCTCGCTCGGGGTGTTCGGCACGCCGGATGCCGCCGTGGCCGCGCCGCTGGCCGACGCGCTCGGCGTGGCCCTGCAGCTCACCAACATCCTGCGGGACATCCGCGAGGACTACCGGAGCGGCCGGGTCTACCTGCCGGCCGAGGACATCGAGCGCTTCGGCTGCACCCTGCAGGCGGGCGGCCGGGACGAGCCCGCCGACAACGAGAAGCTCGCCGAACTGGTGGGCTTCGAGGCGGAGCGGGCCCGCGGCTGGTACCAGACCGGCCTGCGGCTCATGCCGCTGCTTGACCGGCGCAGCGCGGCGTCAGCTGGTGCGATGGCCGGGATCTACTTCCGCCTGCTCGAGCACATCGCGGCGGCACCGTCCAGCGTGCTGCGCCGCCGGGTGTCATTGTCCACCGGAGAGAAGGCCATGGTCGCGGCCCGGTCCCTGGCGGGCATGGCGCGGCCCTCGCTGGCGGGAGCGGGCCGGTGAACGCGGACCGTCATGTCGTGGTGGTGGGCGGTGGCCTGGCCGGGATCACCGCGGCGATCGCGCTGCGCGAGGCCGGCGCCCGGGTCACGCTGCTCGAGGCCCGGCCCCGGCTCGGCGGCGCGACCTGCTCATTCACCAGGGACGGCCTGGTCATCGACAACGGCCAGCACGTGTTCCTGGGCTGCTGCAGCGCTTACCGGGAACTGCTCGCCAGGCTTGATATGACCGGGGCGGTGTCCCTGCAGGACCGGTTCGACGTCACCGTGCTCAGCCCGGGCGGCCGGGCCAGGCTGCGCAGGACCAGGCTGCCCGGCCCGCTGCACATGGGCCAGGCGCTGGCCCGGTACTCGTTCCTGACCCTGGGGGAGCGGCTGCGGGTGACCCGCGCCGCGCTGGCCATGATGCGGCTGGATCCGGCGAGGCCCGGGCTGGACAATGAACGGCTCGGCGACTGGCTCGCCGCCCGGGGGCAGGGGGAGCGGGCCCGCCGGGTGCTGTGGGACCTGTTCACGGTCTCGGCGCTGAACGTGGCCGGCGACGACGCGAGCATGGCGCTGGCCGCCACGGTGGTGAAGACGGCGCTGCTCGGGGCGAAGAACGCGGCGGACATCGGGATGCCCGCCGTCCCCTTGGGCGACCTGCATGGCAAGGCCGGGGCAGAGTTGCTGCAGCGGCTAGGTGCGGAGGTCCGGATCGGCGCGAAGGTGGCGGAGGTTACGGCCACCAGCGGCGGCGGCTTGCGGGTCCGCCTCCGCGAACGCGGCGGCAACGCAGCCAGCCCCGCCTTCCTCACCAACGAAAACCACGCCGCCGCTCTCTCCACTGACGCGGGCCAGGAGGGTGGCTCGGAAGACCACGCCGCACCTCTCGCCACCGACGCGGGCCACGAGGGTGGCTCGGAGATCCACGCTGACGGCGTGGTGCTCGCGGTGCCACCGGATGTCGCGGGCCGCCTGGTCCCGGCGGACGCCGTGGCTGGCGGTGCGGGCCCCGGGCCGGACCGCTGGCGGGAACTCGGCGCCTCGCCCATCGTCAACGTGCATGTGATCTACGACCGGCGGGTCACCTGGCTGCCGTTCGCGGCGGCCGTGGACTCGCCCGTGCAATGGGTCTTCGACCGGACTGGTTCCTCCGGCCTGCCGGCCGGGCAGTACCTGGCCGTGTCGCTGTCCGCCGCGGACGATCTGGTGGATGTGCCCGCGGCGCGGCTGCGGGAGCGGTTCGTGCCCGCGCTCGAAGACCTCTTCCCGGCCGCGCGGGACGCGCGGATCACCGACTTTTTCGTCACTAGAGAGCGCCGGGCGACGTTCCGGCAGGTGCCTGGGTGCGCGGCGTTGCGTCCCGGGGCCGCGACAGCGCTGCCCGGCCTGGTGATTGCGGGCGCGTGGACCGATACGGGCTGGCCGGACACGATGGAGGGCGCCGTGCGGAGCGGACTGAACGCAGCACGAGAGCTACGACAGGGGCTGGCGGAAGCGCCGCCGCCCGCAGGGAGGAACGCAGACTTGGTGGCGGGAGCGACGGCATGACGGCCGTGATGCCAGCGGGCGTGGCGACGGCCCGCGATCTGGTCGGCCCGGCGATCGCCGGGGCCGTGGACCGGCTCAGCCCGGAAGTGCGGGTGGTGGCCGCCTATCACCTCGGCCTGGACGGCGGAGGCGCCGGAAAGGCCGGTGGTGCCGGGAAGGCGCTGCGGCCAGCGCTGGCGCTGTTGTCCGCGCGTGCCGCGCGCGCCGCGCCGGACCGGGGCGTGTCGGCGGCCGTGGCAGTCGAACTCGTGCACAACTTCTCGCTGCTGCACGACGACATCATGGACGGCGACACGGAGCGCAGGCACCGGCCGACGGCGTGGACGGTGCACGGCATCGGCGCGGCCATCCTGGCTGGCGACGCGCTGCTCGCCCTCGCTCAGGACATCCTGCTCGAGGACACGGCGCCGCAGGGCCTGTGGGCCGCCCGCTGCCTGTCCGCCGCCGTGCACCGGCTGATCGCCGGGCAGGGCGCGGATCTCGCGTTCGAGCAGCGCTCGGACGTGACGCTGGCCGAGTGCCTGGACATGGCCAGCGACAAGACGGCGGCGCTGATGGCCTGCGCGTGCAGCATCGGCGCCATCCACGTCGGCGCGCCGCCGGGGCTGGCCATGGGGCTGGCCGGGTTCGGCGCTCACGCGGGCCTCGCCTTCCAGCTCACCGACGACCTGCTGGGCATCTGGGGTGCTCCGGAGGTGACCGGCAAACCGGTCCGCTCGGACCTGCGGGCGAGGAAGAAGTCGCTGCCCGTGGTGGCCGCGCTCACCGGCGGGTCGGCGCAGGCCCAGGAGCTCGCCGCCCTGCTGGGCCGCCGCGACCCGCTGAACGAGGAGGACCTGGAGCTCGCCGCGCGGCTGGTTGAGGAGGCGGGCGGCAAGAGCTGGACCGAGGACGAGGCGGCGGCGCAGCTCGCGGCCGCGGAAAAGTGCCTGACCGAGACGGACATGCCTGACGACGTCCGGGCCGAGTTCGCCGGGATCGCCGAGTTCATCACGGCCCGGCAATGGTGAGCATTCCGGTAACCCACACCCGGGCGGATGCGGATGGGCCGGCTGCGCTCTCCGGCGCGGCGGCCGCGCTGGCCCGCGCCCGCGAGCACCTGCTCGGTCTCCAGCACGAGCAGGGCTGGTGGCAGGGCGAGCTGGAGACCAACGTCACGATGGACGCGGAGGACCTGCTGCTCCGCGAGTTCCTCGGCATCCGCGCCGCCGACGAGACCGCCGCCGCCGCCCGCTGGATCGCCAGCAAGCAGCGCGACGACGGAACCTGGGCCAATTTCTTTGGCGGCCCGGGTGACCTGTCCACCACCGTCGAGGCCTACGTGGCCCTGCGGCTCGCGGGGCATCCGCCGGAGGCCCCGCACATGGCCAGGGCGGCGGGCTGGATCCGGGCCGGTGGCGGGATCCCGGCCACCCGTGTGTTCACCCGCATCTGGTTGGCGTTGTTTGGCGAATGGTCCTGGGACGACCTTCCGGTCATGCCGCCGGAGATGATCTACTTTCCCGCCTGGTTCCCGCTCAACGTGTACGACTTTGCCTGCTGGGCACGGCAGACGATCGTCCCGCTCACCGTCGTCGGCGCACTGCGCCCGGTTCGCCCGCTCCCATTCGGCCTGGACGAGCTCCGGGTCGAGGGCGAGTCATCCGCGGCTGGGGACCGCCGGACCGGCTGGGCCGCCACGTTCACCGGGCTGGACAAGGTGCTGCACCTCTACGAGCGGTACGGGCAGCAGGCGAGGCCGGCCGGGGCGGTACGCAGGGCCGCGCTGCGCCGCTGCGCGGAATGGATCATCGCACGGCAGGAGCAGGACGGCTGCTGGGGCGGGATCCAGCCACCCTGGGTCTACTCGCTGATAGCCCTGCACCTGCTGGGTTACGGCCTGGACCATCCGGTGATCAAGCGCGGGCTGGCCGGGCTGGCCAGGTTCACGATCACCTCCGGCGGGCCCGACGGCCCGGTGCGCCGGCTGGAGGCCTGCCAGTCACCGGTCTGGGACACCGTGCTCGCCGTTGTCGCGCTCGCCGACGCGGGCGTTCCGCCCGATGATCCCGCGCTGGCCAGGGCGGCCTCCTGGCTGCTCGAGGAGGAGATCCGCGGGCCCGGGGACTGGCAGGTGCGCAGGCCCCGCCTGGACCCAGGCGGCTGGGCGTTCGAGTTCGACAACGACGGCTACCCCGACATCGACGACACGGCCGAGATCCTGCTCGCGCTGCGCCGGGTCAGCCTGGCGGGTCCCGGCGGGGGCCCCGGAGCCGGGAACCGGCATCCGGCCGTGCAGCGCGGGCTGCGCTGGATGGCCGGGATGCAGTCCAGGGACGGCGGATGGGGAGCCTTCGACGCTGACAACACGTCAGTGCTCGCCACCAAGCTCCCTTTTTGTGACTTCGGCGCGGTGACCGACCCGCCGTCCGCCGATGTCACCGCGCATGTCGTCGAGGCGCTGTCGGCGGAGGGCCTGGCCGGGACCGCGGCGGTGCGCCGGGGCGTGGTCTGGCTGCTGCGTGCCCAGGAGAGCGACGGGTCCTGGTTCGGCCGGTGGGGAGCCAACTACGTGTACGGCACCGGTGCGGTGGTGCCCGCGCTCATCGCGGCCGGGGTCAAGCCCGGCCGGCCGGCCATCCGGCGCGCGGTCGCCTGGCTCGAGGCGCACCAGAACCCCGACGGCGGCTGGGGCGAGGACCTGCGTTCCTACGACGATCCCGACCTCGCCGGGCGCGGCGGGTCCACCGCGTCGCAGACCGCGTGGGCGCTGCTCGCGCTGCTCGCGGCCGGGCCGCCTAGCCCGGCCGCGCACGCGGGTGTCCGCTGGCTCACCGAACATCAGCGACCGGATGGCAGCTGGGACGAGCCGGAGTACACCGGCACGGGCTTCCCAGGCGACTTCTACATCAACTACCACCTGTACCGTCTCGTCTTCCCGCTGAGCGCGCTCGGCCGGTACCTGGCAGGCCGGCCGTGACCCCGGCGGGCAACGGCCACCCGGCGGCTGAGTCCAACGGCGGCGCCGCGGCTGTCCCCAACGGCAGCCCGGCGGCCGAGCCGAACGGCCGCTCCGCGGCGGGGCCCGCCTCCGGCCTGCTGGTCTGCGCGCCGCTGCGGCTGGAGGCCAGGGCCGTGCGGCGGGGCATCGGCGACGGCGGCACGGTGCTGGCGACGGGCTACGGCCCGCAGCGGGCCGCGAAGCAGGCGGCGCTGCTGCGCCACAGTGAGTTCGGCATGCTGGCGGTGGCCGGGACAGGCGGCGGCCTGACCCGCGACCTGGTGCCCGGTGACCTGGTCGTCGGCACCGAGATCAGCGACGGGACGTCGACCACCCGGTGCGCGTCGGCTGAGCTGCTCGCCGGCGAACTGCGCCGGGCCGGATTGCGGGCCCAGGCGGGCCGCGTGGTGACCGTGGACCACCTCGTTCGCGGCAGCGAGCGGGAGCGGCTCGCGGCCGGTGGCGCCCTCGTCGCCGACCTGGAATCCGCGCCGCTGGCGGCCGCGGCGGGAAACCGGCCGGTGGCCGTGCTCCGCGCGGTGTCCGACACCCCGCAGCGGCCGCTGCTGCACCCGGGTGGGCTGGCCGGAGGGCTGGCGGCGCTGCGGTCGCTGCGCGCCGCGGCCCCGGTGCTGGCCCGGTGGGCGGCGGCCACGGGGCAGCGGCGGGTACTGCTCGCCGGGCCGCGGTCGTTCTGCGCCGGGGTGGAGCGGGCCATCGAGATCGTGGAGCGGGTGCTGGACGCCGGCGGCCCGCCGGTGTACGTGCGCAAGCAGATCGTGCACAACACCCATGTCGTCGCGGACCTGGAGCGGCGCGGAGCGATCTTCGTGGAGGAGCTGAGCGAGGTCCCGGACGGTGCGCGGGTGGTGTTCTCCGCGCACGGGGTGTCGCCCGCCGTGCGGGCGGAGGCCGAGCGCCGCGGCCTGGCGGCGGTGGACGCGACCTGCCCGCTGGTCGCCAAGGTGCACGCCGAGGCCCGCCGGTTCGCCGCCGAGGGATACCTCGTCGCGCTGATCGGGCACGGGGGCCATGAGGAAGTGGAGGGCACCCTCGGCGAGGCGCCACAGTCCATGACGCTGGTGGAGACCGCGGCTGACGTGGCCCGGCTGCGCCCCGGCGACCCGGAGAAGGTCGCCTACCTGATGCAGACCACCCTGGCCGTCGATGAGGCCAGCGAGATCGCGGACACGCTGGCTGACCGGTTCCCGGCGGCCCGCGGCCCGGGCAGCGATGACATCTGTTACGCCACCACCAACCGGCAGCAGGCCGTCCGGGCGGTCGCCGCCGAGTCCGACCTGGTGCTGGTGGCGGGCTCGGCCAACTCATCGAACTCCGTGCGCCTCGTCGAGACGGCGCAGCGTGCGGGCACGCCCGCGCACCTCATCGACAGCCCGTCGGACATCGAGCTCGGCTGGCTGGCCGGTGCGGCCACCATCGGCGTCACCGCGGGTGCATCGGCGCCTCCCGCGGTAGTGGGCGACATCGTGGCCGCCCTGCGCGGCCTCGGCCCGGTCGAGGTGAGCGAGCGCGTGATCACTACTGAATCCATCCATTTCAGCCTGCCCAAGGAGGTTAGGCAGTAATGAGCGTGTCCCTGCGCCAGAGCCTGCGCATCGGCTCCTACCTGATGCGTCAGAAGCTCACCGGAAATAAGAAGTTCCCGCTGCTGGTGGAACTGGAGCCGTTGTTCGCGTGCAACCTGAAGTGCGCGGGCTGTGGCAAGATCCAGCAACCGCACACCCTGCTCAAGCAGCGGATGCCGGTGGAGCAGGCGCTGGCCGCGATCGAGGAGTGCGGGGCGCCCATGGTGTCCCTCGCCGGTGGCGAGCCGCTCATGCACCCGCAGATCGACGTGCTGGTCGCCGAGCTGATCAAGC